>JAGVEK010000425.1 GCA_020058315.1 Candidatus Zixiibacteriota bacterium | reverse complement strand
TTGGATCCATTGCCATAGTCAACAGTACCGATGCGGATCGTGCACGTGCCGTCGTCATGCAACTCGGCGATGCAGGTCGGCGTATCGGAGATACCGGAACCGAAGCCGATGCCGTACCAGATTGTCGCGACACCGCGACCGCGTTTGTAGCGAACCGGATCGGTCGGATGCGGGAGCAGTGGCTCTCCCCAGCCGCTGTCCTTGACTGCCTCGTCGATTGTCTCCCTGACCGGGAGCGGACCGGGGAGTTCGAAGTCCGTCGCGCTCTTCATTCCGGGGCGAAGAGCGTTGATTCGGCGAAACTCGACAGGATCGATGCCGGCCTCTACGGCGAGTTCGTCCATGAATGACTCGCTGCAGAACGCGGTCTCCGCGGCGCCGAAACCGCGTGTGGCGCCGGTCATCGGGTTGTTGGTGTAGACTGCGTACGAGTCTACGCGGACATTTGCGATGTTGTACGGCCCTGAGACCAGCACGCCGGCTTTGCGCATGATGTTGGCCGACCAGGATGCGTAAGCACCAGAATCGCCGATGACACGCGCCTGATACGCGAGCAGCCGGCCCTGAGCGTCACACCCCCCCTTGATGGTCGTCCGCAATTGTGTGCGTTTGGTTGTCACGTGCATTGTCTCTTCACGCGTGTATTCGATGCGCACGGGCCGGCCGGTGATCAGGGTTCCCAACGCCGCGTGGATCTGCGCGTAGATGTCCTCACGCTTGCCATAGGCAGCGCCGATAGCAGGCTGGATGCACCGGACATCCTCCTTTGGAATACCCAGAGCGCGGCAGATATTGAGCCGGTCGAAGAAAACGGACTGGCCGGGTGAAATCACGACGAGCTTGCCGTCGGCTTCGTCCCAATAGGAAACAGCGGCCTCGGGTTCGATTGGGGCGTGATCCTGCGGGTGGGTACTGTAACGCCGCTCGATGACATGGGCGCACTGATTCCAAGTCGTATCGACATCGCCTTTTTCGATGTGATAATGCGACAGGATGTTGCCCTTTTCGTGGACACGGGGCGCATTCGGGGCCATCGCATTCTCCGGATCGAACACTCCAGGGCGATCGCGGTACTCCACTTTCACCGCTGTCGCGGCCTTCCTCGCCGCAGCCACGGAATCGGCGATCACCAGGGCGATTGGCTCGCCGTAGTACCGAGCACGGTCGACAGCGAATACCAGTTGGTCGCGGGTGAGCTTGCCATAGGCGTTTTCGCCGGGAATATCGGCATGCGTCAGCACACGCACGACGCCATCGATTTCGAGAGCCGCCTTCGTATCAATCGAGAGAATGCCGGCGGACGCGAACTGTGAGCGCACGGTCACCGCGTGTAGCGTGCCGGGAATCACGATATCCGCCGTGTACCGGGCAGAGCCGTCGACCCGGCTGCGTGACTCGATCCGCGGCTGGGACTTCCCGATGATGTTCAGCTCGTGCCTCACAAGTTCGGGTGTGCCGGGCACAGGCGCGACAATCCGCGCTGAGCGGTAGCCGGGGCTGTCGAGATCGGCACCGGCTATCTGGCCCGCCGCGAGTTTGATTGATTCGACGAGCTGATTGTAGCCGGTGCAGCGGCAGATGTTCTTGTGGATCGCCTCATTGATTTGCTTGTCGGTGGGGTTCGGATGCTTGTCGAGGAGGGCCTTCGCTGACATCAGAAACCCCGGGGTGCATATCCCGCATTGGAAGCCGTGGCCGTCGATGAACGCCTTCTGCAACGGATGGAGTTCACCGTCACGGCTGAGTCCCTCGACTGTCTCGATCACGCCGCCTTGTGCGCGCGTAATCGGGACAATGCAGGACATCTCAGCTTTGCCATTGAGGATCACAGTGCATGACCCGCAGGTGCCGATGTCACAGCCGCGTTTGACACCTGTGAGTCCCAGATCCTCGCGCAAGACGTCCAGGAGGCTTCGATCCGGGGTGGTCGTCACTTCAACCGGACCACCGTTGACGGTCGCGCGCCATGTCAGCGAAGCCGCAATCTCAGGTGTTCCGATTCCGGCGGTCATTCCCATGTTGTCCTGCGTCTCAGCCCTTCCCTGCCGACAGGAATAAGAAAGTTTGCCGAGCCGGATTCAAGAGAGGACTTGATTGATCGCACTTATCGGGCCTCTTGGCGGGAGATTCCGCGGGTACTCCTGCGTTTTCCACCCACCCGGCCGGCTAACGCATGCTTTCAGCGGCGCGAAGCGAGATTGAGGATCTGGCGCCGCCGGAGATAGTAAGCAATACCTGCGCCGAGATACAGCGCCACCGCGGGCCACAGGAGAAGCCGCGCGTAAGGCTGCCAGTCGAAGACGTAAAGGACCAGAGTAACCCCCCACACAAGGGCGGCGTATCGCCCCAGGTCCATCGACATCGGCACGCTGCCAATCCGCCGGTAAGCGATCCATCCCGCGACGAGGAGTGAGATATCCCGTCCGAATGCAATGATGAGTGCGATGAGAGGGAGATCACGGTGCATAACGCAAAAGACACCGATGACCGCTGCTACGGTCTTGTCGCCCACCGGATCGAGCACTTTACCCCATTCGCTCACTTGGTAGAACCGGCGTGCCAAGTACCCATCCAAGGCATCAGAGATAATGCCATAGGCCATCAGTCCCCCCCCCCACATCCAGAGCGTGCGATCCTGCGAGGCCATCAGAACCCACCACAGAGGGAGAAGGCCGACTCGCGACAGCGAGAGGATGTTGGGAATGGTCCAGAAGCGTCCCGCCATGGAGATTGACATGCACCGAATATCCGACGCGCCGGGCGCGGCGTCAAGGGCGCCGAAATTGAGCACCGCCCGGATCATTTGAAGAGAAAGAGGACCGTATCGGCCGGAGACACCCTGCAAGCCGAGGCCGCCCTGGCCAGCATTCGCCCGTTAACTTTGTAAGTCCAGTTGCCGCCATCGCCGTTGCGGCAGGAGCCGATTCGATCGATCAGGCTGCCGAAAGGGAAATCTTTCACGTCGAGCTCCATGTGAGCCGAATCGCAGACGAGGCGCAGCCACTCCGATACGAGGATTGAATCCGGACTAGGAGGGGGAAAAGTGTCAGCCGAGTCCGCCGCGAAAGAGACGATCAGGAGACCACCACTGACGGCGCCCTTCCCGGCCGGAGGCGGGGAAGATTGGCGATCAGAGCATCCACAGGATGTGGCCAGCAAGATCAAGAGTGGAACGGCCGCCAGGCGCCACGAATTGGATTTCATTCCACGCATCCCCAGCATAATGGACCCCCACCGCTAAAAGCGGTATCGATCAGCGCGATCAGGTCGAAGACATCAATCGCACAGTCGGCGTTGACGTCGGCCGAGTTCGGCCGCTCGGGCAGCGCCGCGCCGCTGAAAGCCACGTCGATCAAGGCAACAATGTCGAATACGTCGATTCCAAAGTCCTCATTGAGATCACCTGGGTGCCGGTTCGAGATCGAGACCGCCGACTGGGGACCATCACCCACCTGCCACCCGCGCACGATGGCGCCGTCGGCTCGATGTTCGATGACCGAATCGGCGTCGAAACAGAGGGCGTAAACGCCTCCCTCCAGACGAGGCAGGACAGCGATGACACCACGCGCGGAATGCCAGGGGTTTGTGACATTATTGAGCACCACGCGGGTCAGGGCATTATACCTGAAAATCTGTCCGGAGTCAGCCCATCCTCCGGCGGCAAGATAGCCGATCCCATCCCCCGCGATCGCCAGATCGCCTGGAGCCCCGCCGAGGGGAATCGAATCGACCACACTCAACCCGGACGCACTGATGACATAAACAATGCCCACCCGGTCAGCATAGTTCCCTGTGCACACCACATGGATTCGTCCATCGGGGGACTGCGCCAGCAACTGCGGATTGGTGC
>JAGVEK010000433.1 GCA_020058315.1 Candidatus Zixiibacteriota bacterium | reverse complement strand
GCTCGAATACGGTGAGGACCGGATCCAGATGCACGTCGACGCGGTGACTCCCGGCCAGAAAGTACTCTTGATCGATGACCTCATCGCCACCGGCGGAACGCTGGCCGCCGCCACCCGTCTGGTGGAAAGAGCGAAAGGCGAAGTTTTCGGGATCGGCTGCGTGATCGAACTGGCCTTTCTGAATGGACGCGAAAAGCTGAAGGGTTACGACGTCTTTTCGGTGCTCACATACGACTCCGAATGAGAGTATCAATGTCGGCAGGCACTCTCAATGATTGCCCCCGTAGCTCAGTAATGGATAGAGCAGCGGTTTCCTAAACCGCGTGTCGGCGGTTCGATCCCGCCCGGGGGTATTTCCTCCAGTTTCGAGAATCCGAGTGTCCGGTTGGCGTGTGAGTGACCGGCTTTCAGCAGCGCCAGACCTGCGGTCTCATCCGCCCTTCACATTCAGGCACGCCCACGCCGCCGCATAGCAGGCTGCCCCGGTGAGAACGACCGCATTGTAGCCGTACACCATCGCAATACTTATGGCGGCCACGGAGCCGAGCACCGAGGCCGCGCAGTTCAGTCCCCAGGCCCAGGGAATGACGGCGCGGTTGTGCTGGTCAAGGTGCTTCAATCCGATTGGGAAGGGCTGGCCGAGCAGGAAACCCAGTGGCGCGAGCGCGAACAGAGTGATCGCGATCCGGAAAGACAGGGGAGAGGCCAGCGTCGCTCGGAAAACGGCCGGCAGAATCAGCAACTGCAGCAGAACAAGAATGAGAATGCCAGCAAAGATCCAGGGGCGACGTGCCGGGACAGCCCCCCGATCATGCCGCTTCGTAAAGAGGGCGCCGGCTCCGGCGCTGACCAGTAGGCATCCAAGAACCACGACCAAGGCATAGATCGGGTGGCCGAGATACAGCACAAACTTTTGCATGAGCGCAATCTCGATGAGGATGAACCCCAGGCCAATGGCGATGAAGTAGCCCAAATCACGGACGCCACCCTGCGCGGCACGCATCGCGCGCCCCTGCCTCGACCACAGAAGCGGTCCGACGAAGAAGATCCCGACCAGGACCAGCGAGATGATCGCGACCGCGACCAGATTGATGATCCCCAGATTGTTCTTCCGCGATTCCGGTTCCAGAGTCAGGATGCGACCCAGGTGGGCGCCCCTGATCACATTGAAGAAGAACGGCCGATCATCAGTCGTAGGTTCGATGGCGAATTCATACGAGGCCACGAACTGCTCGTTGTTCTCTGACTCCGCGCAGGCATCAAAGAGATTCCCCGTGTGCTCATACGGTGAGTAAACGATCCGGCCTGCGGCGAGAGCAACCCGTCGTTTAATGTCGTCCATGTCCTGAACCGACAGCGGCGAGCGCTTGAAAACGAACGCTGCCAGCTCGAGTTGTGTCCCGGGCAACCGGACCGCTGCGATCGCAATGTGACGTGCGGGATCAGCGATGCCAAGTTCGCGGGCCGCAGCGAATGCGGTGGTCATCAGGCGCAGTGTCTCCCGTGGCTTGGGAGAGATCCATCGTGTGACAGCAAGAACACCGTCGTCGGTCAGATGTCGTATGTAATCACAGAACGCTTCTGTTGTATAAAGATGATTTTCGCTCAGGCTGAAAGCTCCGGCAGAGCTGGCCGCCCAGGTATCCACCAGAGTCAGTTGGATCAGGTCGTACCGCGACTCGGTGCGGCGAATGAACGATCGCCCTTCGCCAACGATCAAGCTGACACGTGGATGCTTGTAAAGCGAGCCTGAGAACTCCTCAAATCGTTCCTGCATGATGTCGCGGGCGATGATGGGGTTCAGTTCGACGGCATCGACGTGCCTCGCACCCCAGGCGAGAGCAAAGGCGACATCCATGCCACCGCCGGGGCCGATGACCAGCACATTACCCGAATCGACCAGCTCGTTGGGAATCGAAGATGCCCAGCCCGGTGCGATGGCGTCGCGAAGTTGCTGTGGGCCGATCCTGCGGAGAGGATCCCTGAGGATGTAGGTTCCCGCGTCACCGTCAATCTCGATCAGGGCCATGTCCGATTGTCCGGTGAATTGCCGCACTGTCACATAGGAGAAGGCATTCCACTTCTCAAAGACCGTTTCGCCCTTCGCCCGTCCCTTCAGGAATTGCAGCGGAAGCAGATGGCGATCAACGTTCCCCGCCAAGATCACCAGAGTGGCGCCGGCGACGAGCCAGACCAGCCAGCGTATGCGCCGCCTGAGTCCCCTCGCGGCCACGACTGCTCCGAAAGCGAATAGCACGGAGGCGGCCAGACAGGCATCGACGCCTCCCAGTCCGTTCAGCAGCGGTACTGTGAGCAAAGCGCCTGCCGCAGCCCCAGTCAGATCCCAGGCATAAAGGCGTGACACCTCCGCAGACCGGTAATACAGGATCATCGAGATTGCAAATCCGGCACAAAGAAAGGGGATCAGAAGCAGCAGGTAGATGAGAAACAGGTGCCAAAGATTCAGGCTGGAGTATTCGAGGGTGATCGGAATACGCAGGACGACCGCCAGCGCAAGAATCGTGCCCGCCGCTCCCACGGCGCTGCAAAAAGCCACATTCCGAAGCAAGCCGGAGGGGGCCAGCCGATCCTTAAGTCCGAAGAGAAGTAACCCGGAAGCGCCCAACCCAAACATGGCCAGCGAGATTGCCATGAACCCGAAATGGTAAAACATCAGAACTGAGAATAGGCGGGTGACCGATAGCTCCAGGACAAGTACTCCCGCGGAAATCATAAAGATTGCCGCGCAGCACCGTCCGAACTCCAGTCGGCTCGCGGTGGCTGATTCGTGCGGTGTGCCGGTCACTACGGTTCTTCCCCCGACAACGGGTTTTGAATCTCATCGGCGGTCCAGATGCAATTCCCCCTTGGGGCAAGGGGTCGAACTGTCAAGACGCAACATAAACGCCGATCCGAGTAGGCGCAACTGCATTATCAGATTGTCGAACCCATCGCGCTCGAGCCAAGTGACTGTCTCCCGTCCGCTTGCAGTGATCAAATAAATCGCCGCACAGGGCTTGACAACTGCGATGCAATCGCGATCTTGGAGGAGTCGTGCTGATTGAACGACAAACTTTGTGACTGAGATTTCTGGAGGATTCCCAAGGTCGGCGCTAGGTTCCTAACTCGGAGGGGATGACAATGAGACGGTATGTGCTTTGGAATGCGGTTGTGCTGGCGATAGCTGCCTGGTTCACTGGCATGGCATGGGGTGCCAACACGATCGAAATCGAATCGAAGACCGTCAACAAAGGGCAAACGGG
>JAGVEK010000486.1 GCA_020058315.1 Candidatus Zixiibacteriota bacterium | reverse complement strand
CGCCTGTGCTTTGGCGTTCATCGCAGGATAACCACGTTCATCGTGGGTCAGGCCCGTGATATGCGGGAAGTGGCCGTCGCCGACCTTGGTCAGCGGGGGAACCAGGCAGCCGTTCTCGCATTCCTCGAGTGAATACGGCCAGTACGCCTCCCCCGGGCCCTTCTTGGTGTAGCGGCGTGGCTCGATCTGGATCTTGTCGGCCGACGGAATCACTACGCGTTCGAGCATGTGACCAACACACTCATCCATCATCAGCAGAACCGGTGTGCGGTACTTCTCGGACAAGTTGAACGAGCGGATCATCAGATCAAAACACTCCTGCGGCGACGACGGGGCCAGAGCGATAATCTCGTAATCGCCGTGGCTGCCCCAGCGGGCCTGCATCATGTCGGCCTGCGCGGGCATGGTGGGCAGGCCGGTGGACGGGCCGCCACGCTGCACGTCGACCAGCACGAAGGGAGTCTCCGTCATGATCCCGTAACCGAGGTGCTCCATCATGAGTGAGAATCCCGGCCCGGAAGTAACGGTGAGCGCCTTTGCCCCTCCCCAGACGGCGCCCTGGATGGCGATGGACGCCGCGAGTTCGTCTTCCATCTGAATGAAAGTGCCGCCGGTGAATGGAAACCGCCCGGCAAGCCGTTCGACAACTTCTGTGGATGGAGTGATCGGATACCCGGCGGAGAAATTGGCACCGGCGGCCAGCGCGCCTTCGGCAGCCGCATGATCACCATCGAGGAAATGCGATCCGGTGAGGACACTGCGTGGATCGGCGTTCATGCATCCCCGCTTTCCGGCTTGCGGCCATTCTTGACGCCGTAGATTGCGAAGTCGGGGCAGTACATCCCGCACAAATCGCAGCCCGAACACTTCGCGGCATCGGCGATGATCGGGGGGTGGTAACCTTTCAGATTGAATCCCTTGCTCATGGCCAGCACGCCGGTCGGGCAGAACTGGGCACAGAAGCCGCACCCCTTGCAGCGCTCGGTGTTGACCACCACGTGTCCCCGGGGAACCTTGGGTGCAGCGCTCTTCTTGGTCTCTACCATTGTTGTCCTTTGGGATTGAGCTTGCGGATACGTTTACCTGGAGGTGGCCGGTAGCCAATAGCCGCGGAGTTCATGTCTCTGATCGCTCCCTATCGCTCTTCTGTTCGCGCGCATTTCGCCCGCCAGCCGACGATCAGCAAGCTAATGTATCATATTCCTGAAGTCAGCCAACGATCACAGAGTTTTTTTGACAAATTGTGGTGAGATTCCTCTGCAGAAGGAGCCTCTGGCGGCCCTTCACTTCTCGTAAAGAACTACACCATTTCCATCGGGATCGAGAACGGTCACGCACGAAAGGACACACCCCTGCTCCAGGGACCGCTCACGCGCGAAGGTTGCGCCGATCGCACGCAACTCCGCCACCGTCTTGTCGAACTGGGCAACAGAGAACGCCAATTGCACGTTCCCCGAGAGACCTCGGGTGGCAGAGCCTGGCAGCAACCGGAAGACGACCAGGCCCTGATCGTCCGCCGAGCGGGATTCGCAATAACGCGAGCTTTGCTCGTCCGGAGTGATCTCCATTTTTAACCCGAGAACGTCGCTGTACCAGCGGTGCGCCCTGAGGACATCCGACACGTAGACGTTGACACCTGCTGAAACGATGTTGACGGCATTTTCGTGATGGATTGAGACCATTGGCATCCCCCTCAGGTCAGTGAGTAGCCGCCATCCACCACAACAATCTGGCCCGTGATCCACCTGGCAGCGTCGGTGCAGAGAAACACAACCACATCGGCGATTTCATCGGAATTGCCGACCCGGCCAAAGGGTGTGTGTTTCACGACTTCTCGCACCATTTCCTCGTAGTTTGGGAACGATTTCAAGGCGTCGGTATCAACAAAGCCCCCCGATACCGTATTGACATTGATCGACTTGGGAGCCAGTTCGTAGGCGAGATACCGGGTCAGCGTCTCAATCGCAGACTTCGATATCCCGATGGCCGCATACCCAGGGATGTATCGATTGGCACCGAGCGAGGAGAGCGCGACGATTTTGCCACCCGGCGGCATCATTGGCACCGCTTTCTGGGCGCAAAAGAGCATGGCTTCGGCATTCGTATGCAGCGACAGGTCCCATGCCCGCTGGTCGACGTCCATGACATTTGCAAATATACCCAAGGCCGCGTTGGAGATCAGGATGTCGACGTGTCCAAAGGCCGACGCGACCTGGTCGAACAGTTTCTCGTGAAAGTCCTTGTTGCCGATGTTGCCCCGAACGGCGAGTGCCTGGACCCCAAACTGCAGGAGTTCCGCGACTGTCTCATCGGCGGCAGAGCGTGAGCGGAAGTAGTTCACGACCACATTCGCGCCGCGGGCGGCAAGCTTGCGAGCGGCCGCCCGGCCGATCCCCTTTGTCCCGCCGGTGATGACGGCAACTTTTCCAGCGAGGTCGCGCATCTGCTCCTGACTCGATCCCGGATTCATGGCGGTATCAACCCTCCGAATGGCATTCTGTTCCGGCAAAACGCGGGGAACAAAACAAATTCGCTCCCTGTATTCAAGCCCAATCCCGCTGCTGGGGAGTCGTTCCCGCAGAAAGCGCGTGTTGTATGGCCCCCCCTTCAGGGTGGATAGCCTCTTGTCGTGAATG
>JAGVEK010000086.1 GCA_020058315.1 Candidatus Zixiibacteriota bacterium | reverse complement strand
GTGAGGCGCGCTGGATCGGGAGAGTCAGAACCCGCTGAATTCAACATGAGGGGAGCAGCCGCAGCGGGTGATGAGCAGTTCTGATCGATCACCAGCGAAGCCGGCTCCACTCTGACCGGCTCTCGAGCGCAGAGACTGTTCTTTGCTCCGGATCCGGGGACAAGCACGCTGATCGCCAGCAATGCCGTCGCCGCCCGAATTCTTGCTGACCACCCCGTGTGGCGTGGTCGTTGGAGGCGTAACATGTGGACGGCAGTCGGCATCATGGCAACGATACGTGTTTCAGCACCACTTCACATACGATTACAATCAAACCGACGTGTTATTCCCGAGGTTCCCGACCCTCGACACATCATCACAGGCTGGGGTCGGCGGCACATTGGCAGTCGCCCCATGCGGATTATTTGGTGGCTCACGCGATCGTGCGTGATATACTTCGGCGCTCTTCCCCGGTATGACAGGACGGTCTGCCATGGACCGCACAGCTCCTGTGAAGAGAGAACAACAGAAGGGCCGGGCGGCGGGGAAAGCACTTGCAATGAGCAATCGAATCCATTGGAGGGCAAGATGATGGAAGTGTGCGAATCACTGGTGGCTGAGCACGATATCATTCTTCGTGTGCTTGATTCTCTGGAGAAGGAGGCGGCGGAAGTGGATTCGGGTGCCGCGGTGCGCGGCGATTTCTTCGCCGATTCCGTCGCCTTCGTGCGCGAATTCGCCGATGGGGTCCATCACAAGAAGGAGGAGGGGATCCTCTTCCCCAGGATGGCCACGGCTGGCGTCCCAAATGAGGGAGGTCCCATCGGCGTGATGCTCTACGAGCATGACGAGGGCCGCGCCCACATCCGGGTGATGGATGGGGTCTTGGCGAAAGCGGCCGATGGCGACGGCGAAGAACGTCGGACCCTGATACGCGAGACGCGTGGGTATGTGGCGCTCCTGCGTGCGCACATCATGAAAGAGAACATGATTCTCTTTCCCATGGCTGACCGGGTCTTTGACCAGCCTGGAAAAACCGCGATCCTGGCTGCGTTTGCCGAGGCAGAGGCGGCTGACGCGGAGGTAACCGCGAAGCGGCGGCGCTGGGCGGAGGGACTGGTCTGAGTCGCAATGCCTGTCTGGCAGGCGCGATTCTCCTGAACTTTGCGGAATGCCCTCATCCTGACCGCTTCGCCCAAGCCGACGGCTCCACTGATCGAGTAGGCGGCGTTCCGGCCTGCGGAGCCACCGAGTTCCCGTATCAAGCCCGATTCGAGGCTGTCGATAAAGCAGATGGTTAACCGGATCCAGAATCGCCTCTGACGGCGCTTCAATCCCGCAGACCCGTACGTTCCGGGTGTCAATCATGAAGCTGCTCGAGTCAGTCGCCATCGCAAGTGTCGCATTTCTGTTGGGCACTACTGCGTCCGAGTCCGCCGTTATCAATTCCGTGCAGACGGGCACGACGACTCTTGGGTCGGGTGTCTCTCAGGTGGATGTAACAGTTACCGCCGTGACCATGGCTCAATCTGTGTTGTTCTTCGGTGTCCAGGAGGATAACGTGGATCCCGTCAACGGACATGTTCGAGGGCAACTGACCTCCACCACGAATATCGCCTTCGATAGAGCGGACACTGCTACCACGGTGGTGATCAGGTGGTATGTGGCCGAGTTCGCCTCCGGCGTGTCCGTGCAGCGTGGTTCTCAGACCATGACGACCGACACGGTCAACGTCACATTGACTTCCGTCGATCTGTCCAAGACATACGCGCTGATTAGCTATCAACACACCGGCACGACATACGGGGTTGCTGATTTCTACCGTGCCCGGTTGACCTCCCCGACCAATCTCGAACTCTCCAAGCAGGCCGGGGGGAGCACCGGTGCCGTCGTGGATTGGCAGGTGGTTGAATTGACCGCCGGGGGAACTGTCCAGAGGGGTGATCTCAGCTTCCTGAGTTCAGATGCTTCCAAGACCGCGGCTATCAGCGCCGTCGATTCGACCAAGGCCTTTCTCCTGGCATACTGGAATGTGGGCAGCGCCGGTATCGCCCCCAACTTCATCCGCGGCCGCATTACATCCGCAACACAACTGACATTCGACCGCGCGGACACGGGGACGACGATCAACCTGACCTACTTTGTTGCGGAACTAAATGATGCGAGCACGGTTCAAAACGGCAACACCAGCTTCCTCAGCACCGAGACAAGCAAGGGAGTCACGCTCACTTCAGTGGCCCTTTCCCGTTCAGTTGCGTTTCTCAGCGGGAAGGGGTATGGGGGAATCACCAGCGCCAACGCGGACAATCCGGGCCCCGGATGGTTTACCGCTGATCTGACAACGACGACCAACCTCCAGCTCGTGCGTGGTACCACTGGCACCGCGACGGCCGACGCGGCGTGGTTTGTTGTGGAATTCAGCAATAAGAGCGTGGCTGTGAGCAACGCCGTTTTTGCCTTCGGGACGCGCCTTTTGAATACGTGGCTTGCCGCCGATTCCAGTGTGCTCACCAATGACAGCCCGGTCGCCGAGAACCTGGCGGGGGAAATCTCCACTTTCACCGCCGGGGCTAACACATGGACACTTTCCGCTATCGCCAACGGCGCAGACCAGATTCGCGCCCAGTGGTCCACAACGAGCGCGACGGGTCCATGGAATGACATCGCCGCCTATGATTCCGCCTTTACAGTCGCAACCGGGCTGACGGCTTCCAGTTCGGTCACGCTCTATCTCCGGATCCAGACCCCGACTTCAACCAACTCCTTCAATCAGCACTCCTCCACCCTGACCGTGACCGCCCAGTAAAGGGCTTGTTGAAGAACCGGGCAGACCCGCCGCGGCGGGTGTCTGCCCCGCTCTCGGTTATGGAAGTTCATGTCTGTCAGTGGCGCGGACACTCCTGTCCGCGCGTCCGGAAGGGAAAACCGAGGTTTGTCAACACACCCTAAAGGATGACTCAAGACCGCCGATATAATTGACGTAACCCGTGAT
>JAGVEK010000554.1 GCA_020058315.1 Candidatus Zixiibacteriota bacterium | reverse complement strand
CTTCGAATCCTCTGGCTTGACGATCCGTTTCGCCCTCAGTATTGAATTCAGCGGAATGATCTGATAGATTGCCGCTAAGCGTCGATTCCAAACGATGTTTGAACGGCGCCGCGAATTGGTGCCGTTCAAGTCGGTGAGTTGGACAATGAGAGTTCCGCGCAAAACTGAGTTGGAGCGCCTTCAAGGGCTCTACAAGACAGACGCACGTATTGCGGAAATGCTCAGCGTCCCCGAATACCTTGTCGCGTACTGGCGTCGCAAGAAACGAATCTCGCGCTTCAATGCTCCAAAGTTCTCCCACCAGCAGATTGCCGACGTATGGGCACGGTTCGGTGACGACTTTCGTTGCGGGCGGGAACTCAACATTTCGAAGGCGGCGTATTACAGTTGGCGCCGAAAGTATGAAATCAAGGACCGTCCCGCTTTCCTCAAGCTCGAACAACTCGAATTGCGGCTGGCGGGTGGCGAAGCGGCAATCGCGCCGCTGGTTCTGGCGTCTCCACGCACAGCGACTTTGAAAATCGACCAGAGATGCCATTCCGAGTGGCCCTCTGCTGAAGTCGCGGCCGACTGGAGATTCGGGCGCCAGCCCGATTCTGAAGATGGCTATGTCGCGCTGAGTCCTGGTCCTGAAATCGTTTGGCCCCGTTCAACTCCACAGTCGGAGGCTCTCCCGATCAATGATATCCAGCAACCGGTCTGGATATCGCCCGATTTCGGATCGGTTGAATGGCAGTTGGTTGAATCTCGGGCGATTCTGCCCGGCCGTTGTCTGGTGGGGCCCCACGGAGTGGCTCCCGGCATCGGGGGTATTGCCTGTCTTTGCCTGGACGAGGATTCGGCACGTACTCTTCCCCGGGTCGTCAGGATCGAAGTGATGCGGAAAGTGGGACCAAGAGTGGATGTGGAGGACATCGTTGCCGCTGCCCTCATCCGGAAGGCCGATTGCGACTGGTCCGGAGCAATTGTCGAGTTCCTCGGAGGGCCTGTCGAACGGCTCTCCCTGGACCGGAAGGTGAAGCTCTGCTCAATGGCGGTCGATTTTGGTGCCCAGGCAGCGCTCTGTGCTTTTGATGACGTGATTCGTCGTCACTTTGGCGGACTACTTAAGGGGCACTTCCCACTCTGTCACCCCGACCGAACGGCCGTGTACGATGGGGAGCACTTCATCGAGGGGCGCGGCGTTGAGCCGCGCGTCGTGGTCTTTCGCGAAGGCGGTTCCTGGGAGGTCATGTCGGCTCATGATGCAGGGAGCGGTGGTGTCTTGATCGGCCCGTGTGCGCTCCCGTATGAGATTGAACTGGCCGCCGAACTGTTGCGCGGCCGACGGATTCCCGCCGACAGGCCCTTTCTGGTCGCTCCGGCGACTCCGTCGGTCTACCGGCTCGCTCACAGACGCGGCTGGGCGGAGATGATTGTGGCCGCCGGTGGCTCAGTCTTAGACGTGGGACTGACGCGCCGTCTGGGAACGACGGGTCTGCTCAAGCTGGCCGCGGGCGACCGAGAGACTGTGTGGTGCACTCGTCCGCCAGAAGGAAAGTCGCGCACCCAGAAGCGCCCCCTCGTTGTGGGCTGCGTTCATTCAATTGTCGATCAACTCGGCCCTTTACTCTGATTTTGCCGCTGCAGGGTTCACTGCGGGATTCCATTCCTCAAGAACAAACTCTTGCCCCTGCAAGCGCACATAGCTGAACCGTTCGAAGAACTCCCCTGAATTCACCCACCAACCATTCCCCAAGCGCTTCACACAAGCCTGGTGGATGTGGCCCATTACGACCGCATCGTATCCCTGGTCGATGCTGGTGGCCGCCACTTCTTCGTACTCCGGCAGGAATCTTGGAGGACGTGACGCGGTGAGTTGGCGCGATCGCCGTGAGAAGAAGTTTGCCAGCCCATAAGCCCAGTCGGCCGGCAGCAATCTGAAAAGACTGACATTCGGTCTGAAGCGCAGGATCCGTTTAAGAATCCTGTATCCCCGGTCGGACCGCGCCTTGCCGTCGCCATGCGAGATCAGGAGACGCAGCCCATTCCGGGTGATCGAGAGATCCCCTCGATGCACTTGGACTCCCAGTTCCTTGCTGAAGTAGTCAGCGGCCCAGATGTCATGGTTGCCCAGGAGCATATGGAATGTGCCGCCGCCTCTGGTGAATTGAAGGATGGCGCTCAGGATTCTGATTGGCACCTTGGGCATCCAGTGCCTGTATTCGAACCAGAAATCAAACAGGTCGCCTAAGAAGAACACTTCCGCCCGGATTTCGGAGGCGTGCTGCAGGAATCCAACAAAACGATCCACCTTCACCGCTTCCTGAACAGGGCTATGCGCCCCCAGGTGCGCATCGGAGAAGAAAAGAACCGGCGGGTGCTGCATCCTCGCGATCTCGCCCACATCCCAAATATAACCGTGACGGGCCGGAGGATGAACGCTGAAATGGAACTGCCGGTCAGGAAACGCGTCTTGACAGACTGGGATGCATGTGCCAATATGCCCCCGGTGCGGGGCTGGTCTTGTGCCGGAGACAAAGGCATCTTGAGGAGCCGACTTGGATAAGTTTGTAGTGCAAGGGGGCAGACGGTTGTCGGGCGCTGTGAATGTGGCGCCCTCGAAGAACGCGACACTGCCGATCATCTGCGCGGCCATGCTGGCCGAATCCGGCAAGACGACGCTGACCGATATTCCTGATCTGGTCGACATCCGAACGACCGTAGCCGTCGTCAATTACCTCGGCGGCGAGGCCGAGTACAATCCTGCGACGAGAGTTCTTACCATCGATGCCTCCAATCTGAGCAAGCATGACGTCCCGTACGATCTGATGCGCCGCATGCGCGCGTCATTTCTGTTTTTGGGCGCGTTGCTGGGGCGTATGCGGAAGGCACGCGTGTCGCTGCCGGGGGGATGTGCTTTTGGCCCCCGGCCCGTTGACCTCCACTTGAAAGGATTTCACGCGTGCGGTGTTGAATTCGACGACGACCACGGGTATATCCGTTGCGACGGGGCGAAGATGAAGAGCAGCACCTTTGTCTTCGACCGGCCAACCCACACCGGTACCGAAAATCTGATGATTGGCATGGCGCTCATTCCGGGCGAGACACTCCTCGTCAATGCGGCCTGCGATCCGGAAATCACCGATGTCGCCGATTTCCTCAATAAGATGGGCGCCAAAGTCCAAGGGGCGGGAACATCGACCATCCGAATCAACGGTGTGAAACGGTTGCGTGGAGTCGAGTATCAGCCGATCCCCGACCGTCTGGAGGCGGGCACGTTCATGATCGCTGCCGCAATGACCCGGGGAACGGTGGAGGTGAGGGGAGTTGAGCCCACCCATCTCGAAGCGCTCACGGGCAAGCTGCTGGAGATGGGAGTCCAAGTCACGGCGACCAAGAAGCGCCTGACTGTGAAAGGACCGGCAAAGCTCTGGCCAGTCGAGATTGTGACTTTCCCCTATCCGGGGTTCCCAACCGACCTGCAGCCGGCGATGCTGGCGCTTCTCACAGTGGCCGATGGGGCATCGATGGTCACCGAAACTGTCTTCCCAAACCGTTTCTCTCATGCGATGGAATTCGCGCGGATGGGGGCGGATGTCCGCGTGACGGGGAACGAGGCGCGAATCGCGGGTGTGCCGCGTCTGCGCGGGACAACGGTCATGGCAGCAGACATTCGCGCCGGGGCAGGGCTGGTGGAGGCGGCGCTGGCTGCCGAAGGCACATCCGAGATTCTGCGCATTTACCACATCGACCGCGGCTATGATCACCTTGAAGCGAAGTTTGTCCAGTTGGGTGCCGACATCAAGCGTGAGAAGGCGGAGTAGCGGGATGCGGCCAGTCGAGGCGGAACTGTCCCGGAACAATCCGCGTGCCGGGGGGTTGAAGTAGTTTGCTGAGGCAGTCACCGGTGACCCCAACCATGTGGTGACGCAAGTGCTTAGGCCGAGCTTGGGACTGGACCCGTAGCCTAACATCATGACAAGATCGGCGCTCATGATTTCTCGTCTTTCCAAGAGCTTGCTCTGTCTCATCGCTGTCACCGGCGCATCGCTGACCGTGACATCATCGGCGAGTGGGCAAGACGAGAGCTTTGGCAAGAACAAGGTCCAATACCAGGATTTTCACTGGAATATCATCACTTCCGATCATTTCGACATCTACTACTACGAAAATGGGTACGAGCTGGCGGTCTTTGCGGCTACGGCTCTGGAATCGGCCTACGTCACGGTATCGGCCCAGCTCAATCACCGGCTGACCAAACGCGTCCCGGTAATTCTCTACCAGTCGCACAACGAGTTTCAGCAGACGAATGTCACCAGCAGCCTGCTGGAAGAGGGGGTTGGCGGATTCACTGAGTCTTTTAAGAATCGCATGGTGATGCCTTTCACCGGGTCTTACGAAGAATTCCGTCATGTGCTGCACCACGAACTGACCCACGCCGTGGTTTTTGATATGCTCTACGGCCGGGGCCTTGGTTCGATCTTGTCTCAACGCACACTTTTCCCGCTGCCCTTGTGGTTCGCGGAGGGGTTTGCCGAGTATTCATCGCGGTACGGGTGGGATACCTTTGCCGACATGGTCCTCCGCGATGCCGCGGTGCACGGGTATCTGGTGCCGCTTGACCAGGTCGGGGGCTATCTGGCGTACAAAGAGGGTCAATCCGCGATCCTCTACCTGGTAGAGCGATACGGTGAAGAGAAGATTCCCGAAGTGCTTTCCAAGGGACGGTTCGAATCCAGTCTCGACAATTCATTGAAGAAAGCCATCGGGATGGGGAGCAAGGAATTCACCGAGGATTGGCAGAAACGGCTGCGGAAAGAATACTGGCCGGAGATCTCCGCGCGTGAAGAACCCAAAGACTTTGCCAAACAACTGACCGATCATGAGAAAGACGGTTCGTACTTCAATGACAAGCCCGCCTTCTCACCCCGCGGCGACCGTCTGGCCATCTTCAGCGAGCGCGCCGACTACACCGAGGTCAAGATCATTTCCGCAATCGATGGCAAGCGTCTGCGGCGGGTGCTCAAGGGGGGCAGCACCGACCGCTTCGAGTCGCTCCACTCGTTCAATTCCGGGATGAGTTTCTCTCCGGACGGATCGACCCTGGCGCTGATCGCCAAGTCGCGCGGCTCCGACGCGCTATTCCTGCTGAACCTGGATGGGAAGGGGCACGACCGAACCTTGAACCTCGGCTTCTCATCGATGAGTTCTCCCTGTTTCTCGCCGGATGGCAAGTCGCTGGTGGTCACTGCCCGGAAGTACGACCGCAACGACCTGTATCTTGTCGATGTCGCCAGCGCGGCGCTCACACGGCTCACCGATGATCGCTACGATGAGCAGGATGCCAAGTTTGATCCCAGCGGGTCGCGCATCGTGTTCGCCTGTGACCGGCCGTCCAGCGATTCCACTCCTCTGATGATCACTCAGCCGCAGGATGCGGCGACCTTCTCCTACGGACGCTACGATATCTTTGTGGCCGACTTGTCCACCCGCACGGTTCATCCATTGACCAATGATGATGCGGAGGACAAAACCCCTGTCTATGCGCCCGACGGACACCGTGTCTGCTACGTCTCGAATAAGAATGGAATCTACAATCTCTATGTGATCGATTCTGCCGGCGCAAAACCCTACCCGATCACCGACGCGCTTTCAGGGTGTTTCTCCCCGGCATGGTCTCCCGATGGACAGAGCATCGCCTTCACGGTCTTCTTTAAGGGCGGATTCGATGTCTTTCTGGCAAAGGACATCCGTCCCAAAGTTGCCGGCGGCGCCGACCTCGCCCCCACAGCTTTCATACAAATGCTGACTGGTCAGGACTCGGCACGATTTGTCACCAAGCGAGAACGCCCGCTTGAGGAGCGTGCCCCCAAGATTCTCGAAGAGGACCTTGAGTTTACGTCGTACGTGCGTAAGGCTGAGACCCCTCTGCGGCGCCGGCCCTTGTTCGGGGACAGCACGGTAACTTCCGATTCGCTCCCGAGTTCGTCTGTCCCCCGACCTGCCGACAGCACTCAGGTTGCGGCCGGGCAAGAGTCAAAACCGGGCATCGCACATCCAGTCACCGCAGACTCCGGTTCGGCTGCGGATTCACACGGCCGAGGCGGCTCCCTTCTGCCAGATAGTGCCACACTGGCGTTGGCGGACTCCAGTTCGGCCGCGAAGGGACCGAAGGAGTACACGCCTCATCGGTACAAGCTCAAGTTCACCCCCGATCTGGTGACCGGAGGACTTGGGTACAGCACGTTTTTCGGCCTGCGCGGCCAGTCGTACTTCGTGTTATCAGACTACATGGGGGATCACCAGATCTTCATTGCGACCGACCTGGTGAACACGATTGATCAGTCCAACATTCAGGCGTACTACCTCTACACACCCAAACGGATCGATTACGGGTTCGGTGTTTTTCACTCCAAATACTACTACGCCAATTCGTCGGACGACGTGTTTTCGGATCGCACGTATGGATTAATGGCGAATGCCGCCCGGCCGTTTTCCAAATTCACGCGTTTGCAGTTGGACGGGATGATGTTGTTTGTTGATCGCCGGTACCTGCCCGCTACGGAGACGAACCCCAACCGGTCGGATCGCGTGGGACTTGGTGCATTGTCGCTGGTTCATGACGATGTGACATGGGGTCTGACCGGGCCAGCGAATGGCCGCCGGTACAGGGCTTCGCTGGAGTACGCTCCGAACGGTCTTGCGAAGAATATCTCGTATCAGGCGCTGACCATCGATTTTCGCCAGTATACGCGTTTGGGCGGACGCTACAGCTTCGCATGGCGTGGCGCATTCGGAACCTCCGGTGGGAAAGCTCCCAAGCGGTTCTATCTCGGCGGGGTCGACAATTGGATTGGTTCCACCGTGGTGCGCGATGATGTCTATGATGTCCAGGGGCTCTACTTCTCGCAGGTCATCACGCCGTTGCGCGGGTGGGACTATTATGAGTTTCAGGGGACAAGTTTTGGCTTGATGAACGCGGAACTCCGCTTCCCCTTTGTGGACTATTTCGCCATGCGCTTCCCGTTGCCTCTGGCGCTGACTCAGATCGCCGGTGCTCTCTTTGCTGATGCGGGCGGGGTATGGACGAAATCCGACGAATTCCGGGGCGCCTCGACCGATGGCGGCTTCCATCTCCAGCGCATCAAAGCTTCATTTGGCTACGGAATCCGAGCCAACCTGGGCATCGCAGTCCTGCGATTCGACCAGGCCTGGCGCACCGATCTGCAAAAAATCGCACCCCGCCCGAAGTTCTACTTCTCACTCGGCGGGGATTTTTAGAAGCAGTTACACAACGGGGTAAATCGCACCCTCTGGGGCTCCCACGGGTGCCCCGCAGTTCTGCTGCTGGATGTTTCTGCCGGGTGCCCCACAGCTCTGCTGTGGGAATGATGGAAAGGGGGCGGTGGCACGGCCATCTTGGCCGTGATACATGGGCAGGATGCCCATGCCACCATCAAGTCGTTGGACTCGTCAATCCCATGTCCGATCCCGCAATTATTCCGCCCTTTCAGGGCTG
>JAGVEK010000296.1 GCA_020058315.1 Candidatus Zixiibacteriota bacterium | reverse complement strand
GCCGCAATAGTCCCCTTTCGTTCACCGCGTAGCTTGGTGATTGCCGTGACTGCTGCTCAGGATCGATAATCGATTCCGCGAGGCCGTCGAAGCAAGGCGCAGTGCGGCAAATTTCACACAGCGGCTATGATATTGTGCCCGTCAACCTTGGGCAGAAGGGGGCGCTTCGTCACCCCAGCGTCAGCTTCCCCGACCGCCGATTGATCCGCGTGGGGTACTTGCCGCTGAAGCAGGCTGTGCAGAAAGACTCTTTGGGATGCTTGGATAGTGTGAGCATTCCTTCGAGGGAAAGATAGCCGAGCGAATCTACACCGAGGTAGCGCTTGATCGCGGCCACGGTGCGGGTCGAGGCGATCAGTTCGCGTTTCGTCGGCATGTCGATGCCGTAGAAACATGGCGAGATGATCGGGGGAGAGGCGACACGGAAATGCACTTCGCGCGCGCCTGTGTCGCGTATCATGCGCACCAGCTTGCGGGCTGTGGTGCCGCGAACGATTGAATCATCGACGATGACCACGCGCTTGTCCTTCAAGACTCCGCGCACCGGGTTGAACTTGATCTTCACATCGAGGTCGCGCATCCCCTGATCGGGCAGGATGAATGTCCGCCCGACGTAGTGATTGCGAATCAACCCGACTTCGAGCGTCAGACCAGACTGCTCGGCGTATCCAAGGGCCGCCGTGTTCGATGAATCAGGTACCGAGATGACGATGTCGGCATCTGTGGGTTGCTCGATCGCGAGCTGACGGCCGAGGCGGCGGCGCACCTTGTCGACGCTCTCTTCGAAGATCATCGAATCGGGACGCGCAAAGTAGACGTACTCGAAGATGCAGAATGAGTGCTTCCCTGTGGCCGGGATGCGCACCGACCGCAGCCCCTTCTTTGAGATCGCAACGATTTCCCCAGGCTCGACGTCACGCACGTACTTCGCGCCGATGATGTCGAACGCGCAAGTTTCCGAGGCGACCACCCAGGAACCGTTGCGCTTGCCCAGCGCCAGCGGTCGGAACCCGTTGGGATCCCGCGCCGCGATCAGTTCATCGGAAGTGAGGAAGAGGAAGCAGTAGGCGCCCTCGACCTTGCCGAGCGCCTCCGCCAGCCGCGACACGACGTTTCGCTTCTGCGAACGGGCGTAGAGGTGGAGAACCAGCTCGGAATCTGACGAGGTCTGAAAAATCGCGCCGCCCGATTCGAGGTAGGTCTTCAGTTCGCCGGCGTTGGTAATGTTGCCATTGTGCGCCGCCGCCAGTTCGCGATACTTAAACTTCATCAGGAGCGGCTGCGCGTTGGCAGCGGTCGACGAACCCGTGGTGGAATAGCGGTTATGCCCGATCGCGGCATTACCGTCAAGGTCCTTCAGATGCTTTCGGTCAGGGAAGACATCGGCGATTTCCCCCATCCCCTTGCGGAGGTGGATTGACGTGCCGTCCGAAGTGGCAATTCCGGCCGACTCCTGTCCCCGATGCTGCAGCGAGTACAATCCGAAGTACGTGAATTCCGCCGCCTGGCGGCTGCCCCAGATGCCGAAGACGCCGCATTCGCAGGCCGGCTTGTCCGAATCCAGTCGCTGTATCTGTAGGGGCGGTCCTATGTGACCGACCTCTTGTCTGCAACCATTGGCATCTGCTTCTCTCATAGGTTCCATCCCAAGGAAGCGCCGAATAAACGGCCTGCGCTGCCCGCTGTCAATGAGCGTGACAATCCCCCGCCGGGGCGGGCGGAAACCTTTGATACGCAACGGCAAGGCAGGAATTTGCAGAGTTCGTCGACCGCTTCTGATCCAATTTCCACTTGTCAATCGGCCTGACATGTAGTATCTTTACACGGAGATTACAATTGTGCCCCGTGAGACGAAATACCGCAATGCACACGTGAACCCGCCCCGTCACTCGGGACGGGCAATTCCGACGGACCGTGTTCAGGTCGAAGCGTGAACTGAACCAGGAATCCCCGAGAGGAGGAACGAGCGATGAAAGGTACGACGATCCAGTGGAAGCAGGCCTGCTCTGCCGGAATCCGTTGGGCAGCGAGGTTGTTTCTCGGCCTGCTCATCATCACGATTGGTGTCCCGAGTGTAGGCTTGGGGCAACCATACTCCAGTGAAGATGATCTCATCGAAGTGATGTTCTCACAGGATTCACGCGTGCGTCTGCGCGGTGGTGTGCCCGTTGACTTGGGGGCCAAGCAGGGAATGACCGGTGTCAACCAGGCGCTGCAGACGCTGGCCTGGTCCGAGTGGCAGGCTATCAGCGAAGTCCCCGAGACGCGTCTTGATGAGATTCAGGCGATTGGCGAGGCCAATACCGGGCAGCCTGTCTACAATCTGAACAATATCTTTCGGCTGCGCATTCCCAAAGGGCTCGATGTGTGGGCGATCAGCGCCGAACTCGAAGCGCTCCCCGGAGTCATGCTTGCGCGGCCGGTCCCGAAGCCGATGCCGCCACCATTCCCACCGCCGGACTACGGTGCCCAGCAGGGCTACTTGCGTTGGGCAGGCGCCGCTGCGTCGGGCATTGATGCCGATTATGCCTGGACCCTATCGGGCGGCAATGGCGCAGGTGTCACGGTATGCGACCTGGAGTACGCGTGGAATTACGTGCACGGTGACATCATTAAGGCCATGGGATCCCAGATCAACACCAATGTCGCCGATCCCGGATGGGGACCCGAGCACGGCACCGCCGTAATCGGAGAATTGGTGGCCGACAAGAACGGCTGGGGTACAACCGGCATCTGCCACGGCGCCAACCTGAAAACATGCGGAACATTCTACGGCCTTCCGACTCCCGGCTGGAATGTGCCCGGCGCCCTTGCTGTCGCAATCGCCAATCTGTCTCCTGGGGATGTGATCCTCCTGGAGCAGCAATGGGAGTACACGACTGGTGCCGGTAATTACATTCCGATCGAATGGTGGCTCAACTACTCTTCAAGTCCTCAGTCATACAACGGCGTCTATGCCGCCATTGTCAACGCGGTCTCCAATGGCATCCACGTCGTGGAGGCGGGCGGGAATGGAGCTGTCAACACCGGTGGACTCGTCTGGCTGGGCAATTCAGGGGCGATCATTGTCGGCGCCGGCGGTGCTTACCTGGCCGGTCCCTATCCCGAAGGAAACCTCCAGAAACTCAGCTTTTCATCGTACGGGCCTCGGTTCGATTTGCAGGGCTGGGGCGAGGATGTCGTGACAACCGGGTATGGGTCCCTGTACAACGCTGACGGCCCAAATCTGTACTACACCGGATCGTTCGCTGGCACGTCGAGCGCTTCCCCGATTGTCGCGGGAGCAGTCGCATGCTGTGTGGGGTATTGGAAGGCGAACATCGGCACATCGTTGCCCACACCGGCTTTTTTGCGGAGCACGCTCATCAGCACAGGCACCCCTCAAATCTCCCCTCCTGTGGGAAACATCGGTCCGAGACCGAACTTGCGGGCAGCGATCGCCAGTTTCTGCAACTGCCCCAGTCAGGGTGATATTGCCCCGCGCCCTGCCGGCGACGGTGCGATCGACGTGTTCGATGTCATCGAGGTCATTGGGATCGCTTTCAGTGGCGCTCCGGACATGATCGATGCTTCCTGCCCGACGACACGCGGGGATGTGGACAACAGTGGTGTCACCGATGTGTTCGACGTGATCTACCTCATTGCCACGGCCTTCTCAGGCGGCGCGAATCCGTGCAATCCCTGCACCCCTGGCGTCCCTGCTGGCTGCCCGTGATGCGACAGAGCTTCGTGTGCTTCTCGCACAAAGGAACAGGGGCGCACGGCGGCGCGCCCCTGTTCCTTTGCTACTCTTGCGCGTCGTAGGCGTCGCCCCTCCCCAGAATCCGGCCTCGAGAAGTCGCCTGCGTGAGAAGATCCATCGTCCCCAATCGAGCATACGTCAAACCATTTCTGGACCGATCTGTCATCGTCCAAAATGTGTAATTCATTTCACACTCATCCTTCGACCGCTCTCCGGGATTGTAGGGGCGCACACCGTGCGCCTTTTGGAATCGCAATACTCACTCCGGCATTCATCCTGTTGTTGCCAAAGCAGATATGGCGACATCGCGTGCCTCCAGTCCACCATTCCGTCCATGCCGTCCACCTCCAGTCCGCCCGTGGCCATCCCAAGACCCCCACACACCCCGAACGGCACTGCCGTTGCGTTTACCGCTCGTGCGGCCACCATCGTTTGGGGCTGGAATCATCATGGACGGCAAAACGACGACACAGGATTTCCAGAAGCGCTACCTGGCATTAAGCCGCCTGACGGTTGCCACAGCGGCCGGAGAGGCGGTTGATCGCCTGCTGGGTACTGCCATCGCCGAGGCCGTGTCACTCGTGGGCTTGATTGCAGGTTCCGTAAGGATTTTCGGCGCAGAAGACGAAGACACCGCCGGAGCCATGGCCGGTGACGCCGCCGGTCAGCGCCAGCTTCGTGAACTCGAGAGCACGCTTCTGGGACAATTGCGCCGCAACTATTCGGTGCGTTCGCTCTTCATGACGCTGGATGTCGACGGGCCCGCTGGCTTGTTCTCATACCCGCTTAAATCAGGGGACACAATCATCGGGGCTGTCTCCGGTCTGGCACGGGGGGAACGAAATCTCGCTTCCGAGGAGGAATTCGTGGCGACTCTGGCTGCCATGATCGTTTTGATCGGTCGCGCAGCGGGCGGATGGGCAACCGTCGTCTCCCCGGACCGCGAGGCATCGGTCAAGACACAGGCGGTTCTAGAAACCGCCGCGGCGATCAATCATGAAATCAACAATCCGCTGATGGCCGTGATGGGCAATGTCGAACTCCTCCTTCGCCGCGAAGCCCAGATCGATCCCGACACACGCGAGAAACTCCACCGTATCCACGAAGCCGCCGCGCGCATCCATCAGGTCACCCAAAACCTGATGCGTATCACCGAAGCACGCTCCGCGCCGTACCCCGGTGGCAGTTCCATCATCGACATCGAAGGTTCCCCCAAACGCGACGAAAAGTAGGGGCACGGCTCGCCGTGCCCGTTCAGTCGCGCAGAT
>JAGVEK010000087.1 GCA_020058315.1 Candidatus Zixiibacteriota bacterium | reverse complement strand
TGCTGGAAGCGCACTGTGTAGTCGTTGGCAATTGAGCGCTCGGTGCGCCGAGAAAGGATTTGATCCAGGCGGTGACCGGCGAGCAGCGGCCTGTGAGCATTGGTGTTGCTGGCCGGTGGGACGGAAAAGCGCGTGTTGTGGTCGTCGATATAGACCGTGTGCAGAAAGATATTCCCCGCCGCCATGTCGTTGACGTTCGCCAGACGAAGTTCTTTGACGAGCCGGTCCTGGTGCGTGTCGAAGCCGCGCTCCACTCGTCCCTTGGCCTGGGGGCTATTGGCAAGAATGACTTCAATGCCGAGTTCCGTCATCGCTCGCGTGAACTGCGTGATGGGATCGATGTCGCGCAGTTCCTCGTCTATGCTTGCTTGGCGGTTGACGGTGTAGATCGAGTCTTTGTCGACGTAGAAAGCAACGCAGCGGCCATGCTTTCGCAGGTAGACCCCGGTGCTGCGCATGAGATTGAGCGTATCCTCGACTTTGACGAACTCAGCGTGGAGGATGCGGGATGTCGCATCGTCGATGTAGACCAGTAGGGCGCATTTCGGGCCACGGCCCTCGAACCAATCGTGTTCGGAGCCGTCGAGCTGGACGAGATGACCCACGCAGGCACGACGCTCGCGCCAGGCGCGGTGCTTGGCCTTCGGACGATGGCGTTTCCAGAGTTCGGTCAGGGTCATCAACTTGCGCACCGTCGTGTCGCTCATGACGATGCCGTGAAAGCTTTCGAGCTTCTGCTGGGCGAAGACGGCGGTAAACCCTGCCCAGCGAGGATCATGGAGCGCGCTGAGGGCCATGCCGAGCAGTTCGGGGTCGCCTTGATTGTTCGAGCTACGCCCAATGAGCCCGTGAAGTATCCCGCGGTTGCCGCGGCTACGAACGGCAACGCAAAGCCGCCGCACTTGCCGCGCGCCCAGATCTAGGATGTCCGCAGCCGCAAGCTGGGTCAGCTTCTTGTCGAGGACGTTGCGGATGACGCGCAGTTTGTCGATGTCCGTGTTGCTCATGTTGAGCCTCGCTTCCATGTTCGGTTTCTCCACCCTCGCGGGTGGATAAGTATGCGCCAGAACCGGACATTTCAACTTTCGCTAAACAGGACATATCAACTTTCGTGCGACAGGCTACCGGGAGGACCTCAGCCCTGACGAATCGGCAAGCTGCGACTCCGTCGGGAGGAGGCTGGTCACTTCCGGCGGCGTAGATTTGAGCGAACGGAGCAGGCGGAAAAATTCGTTGGGCACCCAAGCATCGCCGCTGAGCGGCGAACTGCTGGGCTGCATGCATGGGCACTTCGAAATTGGGTGACGGGGGATCCGCCGGACTGGGCACAATATTTTACGCTCATCCTGCTTCGAACCGGATCTGGATGCGAGTCTCAAGGATTGCCAACAACCTCGCCTCGTCAATCACGGTCTCCGTCATTACGGCCCACAACCGTTGCGAGAACACCTTCAGGCTGCCCATGGTCACCCGAATGCGCTCTCGCAATAGACTCCCCTTCTCCATCAACTGGTTGAAGATATGCCCTATCTGCATGAGCAGATAGAAATTCTTCAGCGCCACGTTGTTTTCCGAGAAGGCGTGCTCCAGCCCATAGCCCCCGTTCTTTTGCGCATTGAACCCTTCGTTCTCAATCTTCCAGCGTTGCCTGCCTCCTCGCTCCGATAGCTCCTCGACATTTTTGTCGTCGACACGAAAACCCGTAAGCCAAACGAAGTGCTTGGTTCCTTCGGCCGTTTCCTCCAGGCACTCGAAGACGTTCGCCGTCCGGTCGCCAAAGTCGACGTCGTTGATCCAGCGGTACGTCCGCCGACACCCCTTACACTCCACGACCCGCACGTTCTCCGGCGTGAGCATGAGCAGTGCCTCGTAATCCTGGAACACCGCCGGCAGGCTGCCTTCCTTGAGCGTGATGATGTAGGCCCAGCGATTGTGCTCGCACAACTTCACCACCGGCGCGCAGGCAAACAGGCCGTCGAGCAGCAAACACAGGCGCGTCTGCGGGAAATCTTTCTTGAGTGTCTTCGCCAGTCGATAGAACGCCTTGAGTTCGCAGTCTTGCTTCTTGACGTCAGGATACTCGTTCTCGGGAAACTCAGTGCCCACCGAAAGCGCCAGACCGTTCCTCAGGACGAGCTTCGCCTCGACGACGGGATGATAGTAGATGGTCTGCCCGTTCGAGGTCTTCCGCAGGCAATGGTCGCAATGCTTGTCGCGGAAAACCAATGCTCCAGTACCGTCCACGGCTACCGGGTAGTACAGCCCTTTCAAACGGAAGTCATCGAGGCACCTCTTGCGCAGAAGCGACCGGATCACGAGCGTGCATAGACCGCGGATCTCACGGGGGTCGACGCCCTTGAGCGCATAATTGAGGGTGTCGCCGTGGAACATGGTCTCGGCAAAGACGTTCTTCGGGTAGAGCCGCTTCAAGATGGCCAGCATGTTGGCGACAAAAATAGGCGTGCCCAGCTTGTACTTGATGTTCCGGCGCGAGTCCACCTTCACCATGGACATCAGCACGGCGACAAGCAACTCCTGATGGAGCGGATACCCAATACGCAGGGGGTTTCGCGGGTCCTTGACCTCGGCCAGCGCCGCCCAGAAACCCGGGGCGAAGTGGTCGATCGTCTTGAACAGCGCTTCGGGGAGGGTGAGTTCCTCTGCCGAGGTCACTTCCCTCGGGACCGCTTCAAAGCCAGACTGTCTTTGCCTCGACGAATTTCCAGTTTCTCACAACGCCCCTTCCCAAGTTGACGCAGTAACCGCTCGATTTCCTTGTTAATCGTCACCCATTCCGCCATGGCATGTACGAACTCACGCCAAGCTCCCGCCCGCCGTCGGAATTGATCCAGCTCATTCTTGCGCACATAGCGGTGCCAGGCGACGTTTTCCGGCGTTGGAATGGAGAGAAAGTAGGCGGTTTGACCCGTTTGGCGGAAGTGGCGCTCGATCAATGAGGCGCCGACCATGGGATGGTGGGCCATGGCGACGTGTTCCAGCACGTTGCGCCTGGCCTTGAGGGCGCGGACCTTCTGGCGAGTCTTTGCTAATTGTAGTTTAGTCATCTACGCAATATAGTATATGCGTAGTTGTAAAACAAGCAAAAAGAGGCCTTGCGAAAAGTCGGGAATGAACCTCAGGGCCAGCTACGACGGGAGCAAGGTGCGAAAAACTGCCGATTCGTCAGGGCTG
>JAGVEK010000446.1 GCA_020058315.1 Candidatus Zixiibacteriota bacterium | reverse complement strand
GTAGGGGAGACCGATCGAATTGGCGAGCAGGTCGCGCTGGCTGCGGACGCCCTCCGCCTCGATGCGAGTTCCCGCGTCGTGACACCCGGCCTGGTCGATGCTCACACCCACCCGGTCTTTGCCGCCCCGCGCCACGCAGAATTCGAAATGCGCGCAGCCGGGAAGACCTATCAGCAGATCGCAGCAGGGGGCGGCGGGATCAAGACTTCTGTTGCCGCCGTGCGAATGGACGGATTGGGTGATCTGATCGATAAGGGGATGCGTGTCGCCGACCGGATACTCGATCTGGGAACAACCACCGCAGAAGCCAAGAGTGGCTACGGTCTGTCGCTGGACGCCGAGATCAAACTTCTGGAGGCAATCCGGGAGGTGAATGCGCTTCATTCAATCGACTGGGTGCCGACGGCGCTGGCGGCGCACGATTTCCCTCCCGAATACCAGTCCCGTCGTGAGGACTACGTGACGCTGATTGTGGAGGAAGTCCTTCCGGCGATTGCAGAGCGGCGTTTGGCCCGATTCAATGATATCTTCTTCGATACAGGGGTCTTTGACCGAGCGCAGACCGAACGCATTCAGAATCGGGCACGTTCTCTGGGATTCGGTCTGAAGTTCCATGTCGATGAGCTCTCCGATGTCGATGGCGCTGCATTGGCTGTACAGATGGGAGCAGTGTCCGCCGATCATCTGGTCTATATCTCACCGGCAGGGATCGCCGCGCTGGCTGGTTCTCCCACGGTCGCGGTTCTCCTTCCCGGTACGGCCTATTTCCTCGACTTGCCGCGGCGTCCTCCTGCCCGGCAGATGATCGAGTCGGGGGTCGCGGTGGCCGTCGCAACCGATTGCAACCCCGGCAGCAATATGACCGAGTCGATGCCTCTTGTGATGAATCAGGCGTGTGTGTTGTATAAGATGTCACCGGCGGAAGCGCTGGTTGCCGGCACACTCAATGCCGCTTGGGCGATTGACTGTGCCGACGGGATCGGTTCGCTGGCGGTTGGGAAGAAGTGCGATCTTGTGGTTTGGGATGCACGCGATTATCGTGAGATTGCCTATCATTACGGTGTCAATCTGGCCGCGATGGTGATCAAGAATGGAAAGCGAGTGAAGTGATTTCGTCGCGACGATCACGGGCTGATTGGCGGCTGTTCAGAACCGCAGGTGTTTCCCTGTGTCTCCTCGTCTGGCTGTGCGTCTCCTGCTCCCCCTATTCCTTCTCGGGCGGGCGCACGGCGCTGGTCAAGTCGGTGGCAGTCCCTGGATTTGAGAACGAGACCACGCAATTTGGTCTGGCGGAGGCGCTGACCGGCGGAATCATCAATGGCCTTGTGGAGGACAATCAGGTCAAAGTCCAAGACGCTTCGATTGCCGAGGCGATCCTGAACGGCCGCGTGCTCGATTACCAGCGGAAAGCATACACATTCGATGAGAACGATCAGGTGAAAGAGTACTTGGTGGAGATCTGGGTATCGGCCGATCTGGTCAAGAGGGACGGTACGGGATCGGTCTGGAGTGCGGCGAGCATCCGCGGCTTCGGGAGCTACGGCTCTGACACGCTGGAAACGGTTGGACAGGAACGGGCGATCAAGAAGATCACCGAGGACATTATCAACCGGACAGTCAAGAGCTGGTAGACGCCGATGCTGGGCAACGGAACTTATCCTGTTCGAAACATGTTTGTCAATTCATGCGGACCCCGCATAATGCCAGGGGAAATCTCGACTGCCGGAGGTGCGATTTGAACGCGAAACGAAACCAAGGACAATACCGGTTCTTTCCAGTCGCGCTGCTGCTCGGGGTTGCGGCGGTCTGGCTCTTCCCGCACGGCGCTTGCGCGGCAGGGGCGGGGGAAGCCGCGTACGCCTTCCTCAAGGTTGGAACTGATGCCCGTGCCGAAGCGATGGGCGGGGCTTATGCCGGTCTCGCCGATGGTCTCGGTGCGCTCACCTACAACCCGGCCGGATTGGGCTTCCTTGCGCCGAAGCAGTTCATGGCCACCTACAACAACTGGCTGACTGACATTCAGTCGGGTTTTGTTGCTGGGACATGGAGATTGGGCGAAAACGACCGCATCGGCGTCGCCGCCCAATATCTCGATTACGGCAACTTCCGCGCGGCCAGGTCGGATGGCAGTTCGCGTCCGGATTTCGGCGCCTCGGACTTTGCGCTCGCCCTAAGCTGGGGCAGGTCCTTTTCAGGACAGGATGATCGATCCGAAGCCGTCTCGCAATCGTCGGTCGGGGGCAGTGTGCGCCTCATCAGCGAATCGATTGACAATCAGTCCTCATGGGCACTGGCCTTTGATGCCGGTTTCCTGTATCGCTTCTCCGATGAACACACGCAGGCGGGAATCGCTGTTCGCAATGCCGGTTTTCAGATGAAAGCCTTCGGTGAAGGGGCTAAGGACAAACTTCCGATCACCGGTGTTGCCGGTTTTTCGCATCAATTGCGGGGCACGCCGGTTCTCTTTGCCGTGGATGTTATGAAATCATACGACAGCAAGTTCGGTGCTGCGTTCGGAAGTGAAATCTCCGCCGTCAAGCCGCTCTTGCTGCGTGTGGGGTACAACACACTCGGTGGCCAGATCGACACCGGTACGAACAGTGACAAACTCGCCGGGCTGAGTTTTGGGGCTGGGTTCACGATGAACCGGGTCACGATCGACTATGCGTTTGGTCTCATGTCCAAACTTGGGTCGACCCATCGCTTCACCCTCCACACCGGTTTCTGATCGTGGAGAGGTGATGAAACGACACTTCAATGCAGGGTGGGCTCGGCCCACCATTCTTTTCGGGCTGATCATCTGTCTCGCAGGATGCTCCTCCGGCGGCCGTCCCGATCCCAAGGACGCGATAAAAAACATGTTCGATGCCATGCGGACGTCTGATTCTGTGGCATTGGCGGCGAATGTCGATCTTGGTGCAGCCGCTCACGATCTGCGTGCCGAACTGGTCAGTTCGGAGACTGACACGACCGATCCGTCGCTGGATTGGGGGGGGCTCCTCCTGAAGCAACTGACCGGCGACGGACATCTGCGCAAACGCTGGCTGGATGACAACCAGATCGTCCTGGGACGCTCGGAGGTCACCGGCGATTCGGCGCTGGTCGAGGTCTCTTTCCTCGACCGTGTGACACGAGTGCAGTACTACAACAAGATGCGTCTCCACTTCCGTCGTGAACACTGGGTGGTGACCGATTTCCGCACCATGTAGCGGGCGCGGAGGTACAGCATGTCCATCACCTCGAACACTCTCCGTCTGGCGGGAAGGGCGCTCTCACCGCGCTCCCCATACCGGGCTGTCACGTTACTGGGCACTCTGTTATTCGGTGGACCCATGGGATGCAAATCGCCGGGCACCTCATCCGGCGTGACGCAAATCTCAGTTCAGGCCCTCCGCGATTCATTGACCGCGAACCCTGATCTCCTCCTTGTCGATGTGCGCACTCCCGCCGAGTGGGAGGCACGCCGCCTGTTGGCCGTCAAGAAGTTCATTGAGCATGACCAGATCGCCAGCCGGGTGGCCGAGATGGGCGGTGACACAAGCACAGCCGTGTACTTGATTTGCCGCAGCGGCAACCGCAGCGCACTGGCCGCCGAGACTCTCGCCGGGCTGGGCCATCGCCATCTCTTCAACGTGGAAGGTGGCATGAATGCCTGGGTCAACGCGGGATTCCCGGTCGATTCCGGCCCGCTGGCCGATGACAGGCGTTAAGGTATCTGCACCCAGTTTCCTTCCGGCACAGAATCGATCACCCTGTCCTGGTCGGCTTGCCCAGCATGCCTGTGAGGGCACTTGATTTCGATTGAATCTGTCTCATCGAATCGCAATCCTCAGCCGTGGCTGAAGACGAAGAGTGCGAGGAGTCCCATTGTCATCCACCGCAGAGTCACTGCTGAACCGCCCCCTCTCTCAGGCCACCCTCGCCTTTGTGGACGTCGAGACCACGGGCCTCGATCCCGGCAGGGGGGACCGGGTCTGTGAAATCGCGGTGATTCGTCAGGAGCCGGGCGGGCTGGAGCGCGAGTTCGTTTCATTCATCGATCCGGAAATGGAAATCTCGCCAGGGGCGTTTGCTGTCAACAAAATTACGCCACAGATGTTGGTGGGAGCGCCACGCTTTCCGGATCTGATCGACCGGATTGATGCTCTGCTATCGGATGCCGTGCTGGTGGCGCACAATGCCCGTTTCGATATCGGATTTCTGCGTGCCGAATACGCGCGCTGCGGTCGGGCGTTTCCCGAGCTGGCGGTGATCGACACGGTCTTCCTGGCGCGCAAGCATTTCCAGTTCCCGTCCAACAGGCTGGAAGCCGTTGCCAATGCGCTTGGCGTGAGAAAACGGCAGGACCACCGCGCATTGGCTGACACGCGCATGACCCAGAAGATCCTCCAAATCATGGTGGAACAGGTCTTTGGCGATGCGCCGGTTCCCATAGCCCAAATCGTCAACTCGCTCGCCGATCTGCCCTATGTTCCGGTCAATGACCTCTCGGAACTGGATGCGCTGAAGATTCCGCCATCCCTTGTGGATATTATCCGGCGGGAAGGCGAACTTCGCATAGTTTATGTTGCTGCTACCGGCGGCCGGTCGACCCGCCGGATTCGCGCCAGAAAGATCGTGCGTTTGGGCAGCCACATGTATCTTGTGGCCGACTGCCTGGAGCGCAATGCCGAGCGGCATTTCCGCCTCGACCGGATCGTGGACTGGCACCTCCCCGCACCGGGGCAGGACGCCGAGGGAGGTGACACATGAGAGACCGGCATCCGGAGCACCCGCCGATTACTATTCGTTCGATGCGGATTGATGATGTCAGGTGGCTGCATGCACTGTGGGACGCGGCGGGACTGACCTATCGTCCCACAGGACGCGACTCACGCGAAAAACTGCAGGATGAATGGATGGCCAATGGCGAAGGTTTCATTGGCGCGTTCGCTGGAGAGCGGCTGGTGGGATGTGTGCTGGCGACCGATGATGATAGGCGTGGCTGGATTAACCGGCTGGCCGTCCACCCGGATTTCCGCCGGGGGGGACTGGCCGGGCGTCTCATTGCTGCCGCCGAAAGAGAGCTGCACGGACGTGGCGTGCGCGTGATAGCTGCTCTCATTGATCGCGAAAACACTTCTTCGCAGGTTCTCTTTGAGAAAAGCGGGTATCATTTCCACAAAGATATTCTTTACTACTCCAAACGTGAATCCGATGATGCCTGAGATGTTTTCCCCGGATGGCCTCGTGACGAGTCCCGATATGCTGTTGTCCAAGAGGGCAAAACTATCAATGGATGGCCCGGCTCCAGAACCTGGGCGGACAATCTCCCCCGGCGTTTCAGCCAGGGCGCCTGGCAGCGTCATCGTTCCCCTCCTGACCGCGCTGGTGGTTCTTCTGGCTGTCCAGTCGAGTGCTTTTGCCCAGCGAGTCGGCTCGTTCAACCGTGCCGTCGTTGCGAGGTCTCTGCTGAACAACCATCGTGCCGACTCGGCCTGGAAGATCGTGGAGAAAGCCCTCGCGGCGGACTCGCTGAGTGCTGCGCTGTGGAGCGTAAGAGCGAAAATCCTGGCCCTGCGAGGCGACCGCACCGGCGAACAGGCGGCGCTCCGCCGAGCGCTGACCATTGACCCCGAGTTTCTGGAGGCACATCAGACCCTGGCTGAGTTCTACTGCGACTCCGGCGGTGCCGATTCGGCGAGAAAGTACATCGCTCTTCCATTGAAATACGAAGCCTCCAACCCCCGCGTTGCCTATTTCAACGGCCGGATTTACCAGCAAGAGGGGCAACTTGACTCTGCGGTAGCGATCTACGCTCGTATCTACGATTTGCTGAGCGCGTCCGAGCTTCTG
>JAGVEK010000495.1 GCA_020058315.1 Candidatus Zixiibacteriota bacterium | reverse complement strand
TCCATGGTGATCTCAACCGCGAGGGCGTCGGCATCTTCGACAAAATGAACGGCGTCGGCGCGCACGAGGTCGTGATTGAAACCTCCGAGCACAACGAGAACCTGACGGATTTGCCGGTCGAACGAGTCGCCGAGGTCCTGTCCGTGTGCCAGGAACGCGTCATCGATCTCGAGCGCGATCCCCGTTTCCGTTTCATCATGCTGTTCAAGAACAACGGCGAGTCAGCCGGGGCGTCGCTCGAACATTCCCATATGCAACTGATCGCGACTCCGGTTGTGCCCAAGCGCGTGATCGAGGAACTGGACGGCTCCCGGCGGTATTACGATTACAAAGAGCGCTGCATCTTTTGTGACATCGTGCGCCAGGAACTCAAGGCGCACGAACGCGTCGTGGATGAGACGCCTGGGTTTGTCACGATCTCGCCATTCGCGGCCCGCTTCCCCTATGAAACTTGGGTGCTGCCACGCTCGCACCAGCCGTCATTTCGCGACATGACTGCGGCACAACGCGCAGAACTTGCCTTGATTCTCAGCCGGATATTGAGGCGTCTCAAATACGGCCTCAACGATCCTGACTATAACCTGATGCTCCACACGACCCCCGTGGGTAACGAGCATGACCGCGTCTACCACTGGCATTTCGAATTGATGCCGAAGCTCACGCACGTCGCCGGTTTTGAGTGGGGCACAGGGTTCTACATCAATCCCACCGCGCCCGAAGAAGCGGCTGACTACCTGCGCAGCGTTCCGATCGATCGCGCACGTCCCGCACCCGACGTCGTGGAGGCCCCCGCCGTCATTCAGGCGGGCGTTCATAGCGGGCGGCGGCTCAATGTGTTTTTCCTGTCCTCTGAAGTGGTCCCCTTCTCCAAGACCGGAGGTCTGGGTGACGTGGCCGGCGCGCTCCCCGAGGCACTGGCCCAGTTCGATTGCGATGTGACTGTTGTCACGCCGCACCAGGGCAAACTGCTGAACGGTCAATTCCCCAGTGTGCCGATGAATGATGCTCCGCATTTTGTGGTCCAGCTCGGAGACCGGGCGCATGACTTCGCGCTACGGACTCTGGCGGAGCCGCTGGGATCGGTGCGTCACCTGCTGGTCGAGCATCCCGGATTCTTCGGCCGCCCGGAACTGTACGTCGATCCGGTCACAGGACGCGATTACACCGACAATGATGAGCGCTACGCCTTCTTCTGCCGTGGCATCCTCGAGTGGATCCGGAACGCAGGGGTGCGTCCCGACATCATCCATCTCAACGACTGGCAGACCGCCCCGACAGCCGCCTTTATGGGACTCCTGTTCTCCGGTGATCCGTTCTTTACCGGCGTCCGCTCTGTGCTGACCATCCACAATCTGGCTTATCAGGGCATGTTTCCCGCCGAACGCTTCGATGTCTTGGGGCTGGATCGCAAACTCTTCCACCCGCTGTCTCCGTTCGAGTTCTGGGGCAAGATCAACTACCTTAAGTCCGGCCTGATCTGCTCGCACAAGATCAACACTGTATCTCCTGCTTATGCGAGGGAGATCCAGAATGACGAAGAACTCGGCTGCGGTCTCAACGGCATCCTCTGTGAACGCACCAGCGACCTCTCCGGCATTCTCAACGGCATCGATACCGGATTGTGGAATCCCGCGACCGACAAGCTGATCCCGCAAACATACGACGCCGAGAATCTCGCGGCCAAACGGGCCAACAAGGAAGCCCTGTGTGCGCGTGCGGGAATCCCCCGCGAACGCTGGGACCGTCCGCTGGTGGGCATGATCTCCCGGCTCGCCGATCAGAAGGGTTTTGACCTGATTGCCGAAGCCGCCCCCCGCATCTTCGCCATGGATGTCAACATCGTCCTCCTCGGTACGGGCGAGCGGCGGTTCCATGAACTCTTCACAGATTTGGAACGCCGGCACGCCGGACGGATGAAGATATTCCTCACATTTGACGATTCGCTGGCACATACCATCGAAGCGGGTGCCGATATGTTCCTGATGCCGTCGCGGTATGAGCCCTGTGGCCTGAATCAGATGTACAGCCTTCGTTACGGTACCGTCCCCGTCGTTCGCGCCACCGGCGGTCTCGCCGACACCGTGATTGACGCCGACGAGAATTCCGAACGGGGCAATGGGTTTTCGTTCAGCGAGTACAACGCCGAGGCGATGCTCGATGCTCTAAGGCGGGCCATCGCAGCGTACAATGACCCGGCCCGCTGGACACCAATTCAAATTCGCGGCATGGCCGGCGATTTCTCCTGGCACCGTTCTGCGCAAAAGTATGTCCAGCTCTACGACGCCGCCCTCGGCGGCTGACAATCCGAGATTCTGAGCAGACGCCAATGAATGATACACGAGCGCGCAAGGCCCAGCCCGGTGCCACGGGTCTTTAGACCCGTGCCAGGACGAGAGCACATAGGATGTTGCGATGACCGCTGCCGATAGCTGGATCTACCTGACCGAAGAGGGATACCGCAAGATGCAGGCGGAGTTTCACCGCCTGAAAACGGTTGAACGCCCGCGCATCGTCGGTGAAATCTCCCGCGCCCGTGACATGGGCGATATCTCGGAGAATGCCGAATACCACGCAGCCAAGGAACGACAGGTTCTCATCGAACGGAAGATCTCAGAACTCGAAGAGAAGCTGACCCGCATCAAGACCTTCAAAGAAGACCAGTTCGACGACAGCCGCGCCTATCTCTTCTCCATCGTGCATCTGCGCGACATCAAGAGCGGTGAAGAAATCCGTTACCAGCTCGTCTCGCCCGAAGAAGCCGACTTCGACCTGGATCGCATTTCAGTCCACTCCCCCATAGGAAAAGGGCTGCTCGGCCATGCCAAAGGCGAGCGCGTGACGATCCGAGTGCCCGCCGGCGAATTCGTCTACGAGATCATCAACATCGAACGCCCGGCGTAACGCCTTCGGTCGTGTTCCACCCCTCATCCCAAGATCCGACGACTTGAATATGGTGATTTGATGTGGCACGGGCGCCCTCGCCCGTGTAACGCAG
>JAGVEK010000153.1 GCA_020058315.1 Candidatus Zixiibacteriota bacterium | reverse complement strand
GTGCCGACATCGACTTCCTTGAAGGCGCGCCGCTCAATTTCGTAGCCCGTGGCAAGCCTGTCTTCACCAGCCATCCATGCGCTCACCTCCTCCAACAAGGGCGCATTGCCGGTCAGCAAGGTTTCCCACGCTGCAGTGCCATCCGCCCAGCGTGCCTCGTCGGGTGTGAGCGCAGCGCCGAAATCGCGCTCGGGCACGTTGCGGATAGGACCAAGGTAGCGCAGCTTGCGCAAGTGATCTCGAATCAGCACCGCCGGCCCGACAATCACCGAAGACAGGAACGCAGTGAATTCACGCGCAATGTAAACCGCCTTTGCACCCCCTGCATTTCCCGTGGGAACGTAAAGCAAGGGCTCCAGTCTGGGCAGTGCCCCCTCAACCGTGGTCAACCATTGGCGGAACCCCTGCGCCGGGCCTTCTATCTCTGCATCGCGAAGCGTGTATCGAATGCCCGTCCACAGCGAGTATTCGTGGTTGTCCTCCGCAGCGGGCTCCCCGCCAAGCGCCAATGGCGCCGATGGCGAACCGTCATTCGCCGACGGCGGATCCAATTCCCCCAGAACCCCGGCAATAGCTGCGGCGCTCTCGATATCCTCCTGGGTGCGAAAGCGAATGAATACCGGATTCTTGGGATTCACTTCGATCTCGGCATCGCGGCCGTCCTCGCGGCTTTCGATCCTCGCCAGCCACGCACCGTTCAACCCTACCTCGTAACTGACGACAACGGCGGCATCCCGAACCGAACTCCACGCAACCTTGATCTCTACACTCGCCGTCTCGGCACGACCGCGAATCTGGTGCAGCAGATTGTAGAAATCCCAGACATCCGAATCGTTTGTTTGCCATTCATCGAAGGTCTCCGGGACAAGATCGGGCAAATTCGCGCGATTGAGCTCCAGTTCCAACTTGACGGCGATAGGGCGCGATTGATTGCGCTGATGAACCAGGTTGCGGAAGCCGCCGAGATCGACGAATTCGCCCCCGTAAAGAGTGCGGTCGGGGTTGGCATTGCGACGCTCCAGCACCTCGCGCACATATTGCAGGGCCTGCAGGATGGTGCTCTTGCCCGCGCTGTTGGCGCCGAACAGCAGCGTGATTGGCGCCAGTTCGACACGGATTCGCCCCCCAACGCCCTTGAAGTTTTCCAGTTCGATGGCTGTCAGGCGGGGCGGCAAATCGGCACCTTTGCGCTCGCTACCTGCGGGGGTGTCGAAGAACTGGAGGAACCGGGCCAATGCTTCGAGCGAACTGATCTCCAGCGCCCGGCCATAGGGCGTTTCGTTCTCGCCCCGATGTTTGCGCTTGGGGAACTCGCGCATATTGCTGCCGTGACGGAACTGATTCGGCTGCGGACAGGTAACGCCAGGCAGAGCAAGATAGGGCTCAAACTTCAGTCCCGGATGGATCACGACCTGGATTGAGGACGACAGGTCACGTTCCTTGTACATGTATAGGAATTGCCCGGTCGTCGGTGCCTGGTACTCGTCGAGCTTGGCCGTGTCGCGGGTGCGTGCGTAGCGCTGCGCGGCGAAAACTTCTCTGATCGATTCAATATTCATTGTCATGGTGATTGCTCTTATAGCTGCCCGCCAAATGCTCGTTTTGCCAGAGAACCGAATAGCTGATTTGATTCCGCCTCGGCGGCCAGGAATTTGGTGCGAAGACCTTCGACTTTACGGACAAATGCGGCAAAGTGTTCCTGTTGGGAAATGGCAGGCAGCTTGATCATCAAGCCGCGCACGAGGCCCATGTTCCATCCCTCCATGATCGCCCCCTTGCCCTCGCGTGTCGCCTGGGCACGAACGACTGGATCCCAAAGTAGGCTGGCCCAGAGATATTCGGGAAGTAGCCGTTGCCGATCAGGCGTGATCGTGCACAAGTGCTTGGTGCTAATACACTCAGGCAAGTCTTCAGGGGCGATACAGACGCGCCCGGTGGTACCCATGATCGTGATCATTACGTCGCCGGGGAATACCCTATAGCGACGTAGCGCTTGGTATTTTTCGGTGGAGACATACCTACGCTCCGCCCATCGAAAGCGGTTCGTCACGACGTTGTCGATGCCGAGCACAGGGATACCGCTTTCGGTGAACTCGGAATGCAGTAGCTGACTTCCAAATGGGCCAGTACGAATCGCGTTGGAAGTTGCTGAAAGCATTTCTTCAATCGAAACGCGCTCGCCAGGCAAATTGCCCAATAGTTGAAGAAAAGCGGATCGGATTGATCCCTCGGCAAGCTCGACGGCTTCGTGGCGCTTCTTGCGGATGGCATCGGCCTTGTCGAGGATGGCGGCGATGCGACGTTGAGTAGCGAGTTCGGGGAGGGGAATGCAATGTGCGCGAAGCACATCCATTTTGACTCGCGGCATCTTTGCGCCATCCGTTCGAGAAACTGCCCATGCCACAAATTCTGTCGATCGCAAATAGCGGGCGAAATATCCACGATCCAACCGGCATGGATCAGGCTTGAGTGGTAGCAATTCACTGGTGCAGAACCCGGCGGCGTTAGGTAGAACCACCTTATTCAGATTGGGACGCAGCTTGGAATACAGCACGTGGGAATCGTCGAATGCCACCGTTGAAGTACCAATGTCCCGCGCTTTTGATTGCCGGATGGAGAGTACTTCGCCGGAGTCTGCCTCCACTTGGTCGAGATTCAGAAGCCACACGTCCTCATCGGGGGAGGGTCGCCATAGCGATGGCGTGGGTGGAGCCACTTCGATAAGCGGCGCATAAACCCGCACGTTCACAGCATGACCTCAAGTCCCGCGATATCCGCCTGAATCTCGGCCTCCAATGCCTTCATGCGCCCAAGAATCTCGGCAGGCGGATCGAACTTCACTACCTCCTGCACCGCTTCCTTATAACGGTTGATCGACAGATCGTATTTGTTGGCGCGGATATCGGCTACCGGCACGACGAAGGCTTTCGCGGTACGGTTGGAAAAGTCGGCGCTGGCGGTACGGCGTTGCTGAACCTGAACCAGGACATCGGGGAGGTCGTTGTCGTCAGTCGGCTGCCGCTTGTCGTCGAGTGAAAAGCCGTCGGCCTGCACATCGTAAAACAGCACATCATCCGTCCGCCCACCTTTGGTGAAAATCAGGATGGCCGTGGAGACACCGGCATACGGCTTGAAGACATTAGGGGGCAGCGAGATCACTGATTCCAGTTGGTTCTCGTCAATCAGATGCTGGCGCAAGGCTACATGCGCCTTGCTGGAGCCGAACAGCACGCCGTCCGGGACGATGGTGGCCGAACGTCCGCCATTCTTGAGCATGCGCAGGATAAGAACGACGAACAGCAGTTCGGTCTTCTTGGTCTTGACCTTCTTCAGCAACGATGGATGCACGTCCTCTTCGTCCAGGCTACCCTTGAAGGGTGGGTTGGCGGCGATGACGTCGAATCCGCCTTCGGCTTGTCGGCCGAATTTCTCTGGAAACTTCTTGGAGAGGGTGTCCTGGTAATGGATATCCGGATTTTCGACGCCGTGCAGCATCAGGTTCATGGCGGCGATGCGCAGCATGGTCACGTCGAAGTCGAAGCCGTGGAACAGACCGTTCTGGATATGCTCGCGGAACGGTTCCAGCCGGTCGCCGGGATAACTCTTGCTACCGTCTTCGAAGGTTTCGACCAGTTCGGGCGAAGAGTATTGCTGGCGCAGATACTCCATGGTGCCGACGAGAAAGCCGGCCGTGCCGCAGGCCGGGTCACCCACCACGTCTGTGGGCTTGGGGTCGAGCAGTTCGATCATCAGCTTG
>JAGVEK010000175.1 GCA_020058315.1 Candidatus Zixiibacteriota bacterium | reverse complement strand
GGTCTTCTTGGCAGTCGCAAAGATGAGCAGTTTCACACGTGCTGCCGAGTTTCTCAATGTGTCCCAACCGGCTGTCACGCACCATCCGAATACATATAATATGTTTATGGGGAAGATTAACAATATGTGTTTGACATTCAGACAAAATCCCCCTAACCTCAGATCTAGATGAGAAAGGAGGAAAAGAACCGAGATGACTATCGTTAGCCAGAGAGAGAAATTGCGTAAGGCAAGGGAATTCTTAACAAGACCGGGAGTCGCTCTCGGCGTAGGCGCCGGGGACGCGCTCGGCGCGAAGTTGATTGAAAAGGCGGGTTTCGATTTTATCTGGTCAAGCAGCCTTTGCGTTTCCGCCAGTTATGCCGTTCCCGACGCCAACTTGATTTCCATGAGCCAGTACTGTGACACGGCACGCGGTATGAACGAAGTGGTTTCCATCCCTGTCATCGCGGACTGCGATACGGGTTATGGCAACGCAAACAACGTCATTTATGCGGTGAAAAAATTCGAAGAAGCCGGGATCGTCGGGATTTCGATTGAGGACAAAAAATTTCCAAAGGACAACAGCCTGCTCGAGGGCGGACGACAAGAACTGGCCCCCATCGACGAATTTGTCGGAAAGATCAAGGCAGCAAAGGACCACCAGCAGAATGAGGAGTTTATCGTCATTGCCCGCGTGGAAGCCCTGATTGCCGGATGGGGACAGGAAGAGGCATTGCAACGGTCTCTCCGCTATGTGGAGGCCGGAGCCGATTGCATCTTGATCCATTCCAAAGCAAAGCAGCCTGACGAAATCCTTGAATTTATCCGAAACTGGAATCAACCGACCCCTCTCATTTTGGTTCCGACAAACTACCCCTCCCTGACTCTCAAAGAGGTCGAAAAGCTTAAAGAGGTGAAGCTCTTCATTTATGCAAACCAACCTTTGCGGGCGTCGGTGAAAGCCCAAGAGGCGCTGCTGGAAGAAATCAAGAGGGCAGGGGGAATTCACACGATCGACCCCATGATGGTCCCGGTCAGCCACATTTTTGACCTCCAGGGGGTCCCCAAGATGAAAGAAGACGAAAAGAAGTATCTGGTTTGATCATGGAACAAAAAGCAAAGGCTCAGAGAATAGGGTTCATTGGATTCGGGGAGGTCGGGAAGACCTTCGCCTCCGCGATGGCGGCCAGAGGTGCGGAGGTCTCCTACTACGATGTGATCCGAACGGATGCCGTGCCGGGTGTCACCTACTGTCCGTTGGAGGAGCTTGTTGCACGGTGCAAGATTCTCTTGTCCACCGTTGCCACCCACGTGGCGGTGGTTGTCGCCGAAACCGCCGCCACGCTCTTGACCTCGCGGAATACCTATGCCGACATGAACTCCACGTCGGCGTCCGTCAAGCGCCGGATCGCCGGGGTCATCGGCACGTCGTCGGCGAATTTCGTTGAAGGGGCCATTCTCAGCGCCGTCGGAGAGGCGGGGGCAAACGCGTCGATTCTGGTTGCCGGGGAGCGGGCCGAGGCGTTCGCGCACCAGATGAACCGGCTCGGACTGGTCAATGTGAAGTATTTCTCTTCCGCCATCGGGGAGGCATCCCAGGTGAAAATGCTGCGAAGCATCTTCTCCAAAGGGGTCGAGTGTCTGCTTCTGGAGATGCTCATTGCCGGGAAGCGCGCGGGAGTTGCCGACTACCTGTGGAAGGACATCGTCGAATTTATGACGAAGCACCCATTCCAGGGAATTGCCGAGAACTGGATCAAGACACACCCCGGGGCGAGCGAGCGCCGATATCACGAGATGGAACAGGTTCTGGAGACGCTGGAGGAGCTCGGTGTCGACCCGGTTATGACCCGGGGCACGACCGAGTTCTTCCGACAATCCACTGAGTCGGGGCTCGCCAAACGCTTCACCCGGAAGCCGGACAACGTCTGGGCGGTGCCTGAGGAACTGGCGAAATGCCGAAGATAGATTCCATCCAGCCATCGATGCCCGAGAAGCGACCGGGTGGTTACCGAAACCCGTACACATTAACGAAGGAGGATCAACCATGAATAAACTTATTGTATCAGTTGCTACGGTCCTGATGATCGTGCCGGCCATGACGGCTATTCCCGCCTTGGCCGCCACTGACTACCCCACAAAGCAGGTGACGTATCTCATCACGTTCGATCCGGGCGGCCAATCCGACCGGGAAGCCAGGCGCCAGCAGCCCCACCTGGAGCGGATCCTGAAGCAGAAGGTCCTGATCGACTACAAGGTGGGCGGCGGCGGCGCCCTGGGCTGGCGAGAGCTGACTCGCTCGAAGCCGGACGGATACCTCATCAGCGGATTCAACATCCCGCACATCATCCTGCAGCCGCTGCAGCAGGATGTGGGGTACAAGACCGAGCAGATCGTCCCGGTGGCGATCTTCCAGCGGACGCCTCTGGCCCTCATCGTCCAGGCCAATAGCCAGTTCAAGACACTGCAGGATTTCATTGAGTACGCCAAGAAGAACCCCAATGCGCTCACCATGGGCGGAACGGGGCCCTTCTCCAACCACCATATGGCGACGCTGCGGCTGCAGAAGTTGGCCGGCGTCAAGCTGACCTACGTGCCGTTCACCGGTTCCGCCCCCATGATGATGGCGGTGTTGGGCGGCCACGTGGGTGGTACGTTCGCCAACTCGGATGACCTCGTGAAGTTCAAGGACCAGATCCGGGTCCTGGGCATGGCCACCGATCAGCGGTTTGCGGAATTACAAAACGTG
>JAGVEK010000211.1 GCA_020058315.1 Candidatus Zixiibacteriota bacterium | reverse complement strand
CGCGCGAAGTGGCGCTCAGCAGCAGCGCAGTCGGGCCATCGAGGTCCGGCGCGGGCGTTGCGGCGATGCCATAGCCTGCGGGCGCGTCGGTAACATAGCCGGCGGCCAGCGCAGCGAGACGGCGGTTGCGCTCGACGGCGTGAAGAGCTTTCGACACCTCGAAACGTGCATCGTAGAAGCGCGCCGCCAGAGGTTCGCGTGCCGAGCAGCCAGCGTAGCCGCAGCGCCTGCCATGCGCCAAACGGGCGATCAGCGCGCTTTTCAGCAAACCCTGGGAGTCGATCACAAGATCGTAGTCTTCCTCTTGCAGCCTGGCGCGAAAGCTCCGCATTTCACGCCAGGTCATCACACTGAACAACGACTTGCGCCAGCGGCGCAGCGCCACCGGTATGACTTTCCTCACGCCGGGATGCAGCTCGGCGACGGCGGCATAGGCCTCTTCCACCACCCAGTCGATTGTCGCGTCCGGAAAGTGCGTGCGCAAGTCCGTGACGGCTGGCAGATTGTGAATCACATCGCCAAGGGAGGATGTTTTGATGAGGAGAATGCGCATCGGTAGGGGCGGGATGAGGTCTTGCGCCTTAAAATGCATCCCAAATTGGATTATAGCTGCCCATGACCCCAGACCGCCGCCTGCCCCTTACCGCTGTCCTGATTACTCGGAACGCTGCCAGCCAACTCGATGAGTGCCTCGCCAGCGTGGCATTCTGCGACGACGTCGTCGTCGTCGATTCCGGCAGCGAAGATGCCACGTGTGCGATCGCCGAACGGCATGGGGCGCGGGTCATCCAGTCCGAATGGCGCGGCTTCGGGCTGCAGAAGCAGTTTGCGGTGGAACAGGCGAACCACGACTGGGTACTCTGCATCGATGCAGACGAGCGGGTGAGCGAATCCCTGCGCGAGGGCATTTGCGCCGTTACCTGCCCGCGCAGCGGAATCCCAGGTACGCAGAGCGAGCCAGCGCCGACCCTTGCGGCCTGGCGCTTCGCTCGCAGCAACAGATTCATGGGCCGCTACTTGAAACATGGCGAGGGCTATCCCGACTGGAGCCTGCGCCTGTTCGACCGACGCGCGGCGCATTGGTCGGACGACCCGGTGCACGAGAAAGTGATCGCCATCGGTGAAGTCGGCACCCTGCAGGGCGATCTGCTGCACGAGTCGGCTGAGTCGCTGGAAACCTATCTCGCCAAACAGAACCGCTACAGCACGCTGGCTGCCGATGAGGCGCTGGCCCGAGGGGAGCGGGCTACCGTGCTGCATCTGCTGCTGTCTCCGGCGCTGCGGTTCATAAAGTTCTATTTTTTTCGGCTGGGACTGCTCGACGGCCTTCCCGGCCTTGTGCATATCCTCGTCGGCTGCTCGGCCAGTTTCGCCAAGTATGCGAAGATGCTGGATTTTCAGCGAAGTCATCGATGAAAGTTCTAGTCACCGGCGCCGCCGGGTTTATCGGCATGCACGTCTGCCAGCTGTTGCTGGCGCGCGGCGACGAAGTGGTCGGGGTGGACAACCTCAACGATTACTACGATGTGGTACTCAAGGAAGCCCGCCTGGCGAGGCTCGCACCCAATCCGCGCTTCAAGCTGTCGCGGCTTGACATCGCCGATCGCGATGGCATCGCCGCCCTGTTCGCCCGCGAACGTCCACAGCGCGTCATCAATCTCGCCGCGCAAGCCGGCGTGCGCTACTCGCTGCAGAATCCGCATGCCTACGTCGACAGCAACCTGGTCGGTTTCGTGAACATCCTCGAAGGCTGCCGCCACAACGGCGTCGAGCATTTCGTCTATGCCAGCAGCTCCAGCATCTACGGCGGCAACGAGCGCATGCCGTTTTCGGAACACGACAATGTCGACCACCCGGTCAGCCTTTACGCCGCGACCAAGAAGGCCAATGAGTTGATGGCGCACACCTACAGCCATCTCTTCGATCTGCCGACCACCGGCCTGCGCTTCTTCACCGTGTATGGTCCGTGGGGGCGGCCCGACATGGCCCTGTTCCTGTTCACCAAGGCCATTCTCGAAGATCGCCAGATAGATGTCTTCAACCACGGCCGCATGCGGCGCGACTTTACCTATATCGACGACATTGCCGAGGGCGTGATCCGGGTGCTGGACCGCCCGCCGCAGGCCAATCCCGCTTTCGACAAACAGTCTCCCGACCCGGCGACCAGTTGGGCGCCGTACCGCATATTCAATATCGGCAACCATCAGCCGGTGGAGCTGATGGCCTACATCGAGGCACTGGAACAGGCCCTCGGCAAAACCGCGACCAAGAACTTCCTGCCGCTGCAGGATGGCGACGTGCCGGCGACGCATGCCGATACGACCGAACTCAGTCGCGTGACCGAGTTTTCGCCCAGGACGCCCGTGACCGAAGGCGTGCGGCGCTTTGTCGACTGGTACCGGAGCTACATGAATGTCTGATCCACAACTCGTTCCGGTGGTTCTCAGCGGCGGTTCGGGCACACGCCTGTGGCCAGTCTCCCGCGAGAAGCACCCAAAGCAGCTGCAGCCCCTGCTGGGCGGCGAGAGTTTGCTGCAAAACACCTTGCGCCGCCTGGAAGGCCTGCCGCTGGGTGCGCCGATCGTGGTCAGCAATCAGGAATATCGCTTCATCACCGCCGAGCAATTGCGCCAACTCGGATTGGCGGGCTGGACCCTGCTGCTCGAACCCGCCGGACGCAATACTGCTCCGGCGCTCACAGCCGCCGCCTTGTATGCGAGCCGCGATGGTGCCGACCCGGTACTGCTGGCGACGCCGGCGGATCATCATGTCCGCAATGCGCAGGCTTTCCGGGATGCCGTGCGGCGCGGTTTGCCGGAGGCGGACGCAGGTGCCGTGGTGACTTTTGGCATCATTCCCGACCGGCCCGAAATCGGTTATGGCTACATCGAAGCCCGTGCGGACGCTGACGGGGCTGCAGTTCGTGCCCTGATTGCATTCGCGGAGAAACCTGATTTGGCACGCGCGCAGGACTACGTCGCGGGCGGCCGGCATTTCTGGAACAGCGGGATATTCATGCTGCGCGCCTCGGTGTGGCTCAGGGCCATCGGCCATTTCGCGCCGGAGATTCTCGCCGCCTGCCGCAAGGCGGTGGATGCTGCGCACGCCGATGGCGACTTCGTGCGACTCGATGCGACAGCCTTCGCGGCATCCCCGGCGGATTCGATCGACTATGCGGTGATGGAAAAGCTCCCTGCCGCCACGGAACTGGGAATTCCCGGCCGGGTGGTGCCGCTCGATGTCGGCTGGTCGGACGTCGGCGCCTGGGACGCACTCTGGCAGGCCATCGACCGCGATGCCGACGGCAACGCCATGAAGGGCGATGTCTGGATGGAGGATTCGCACGGCAACCTGGTGATTGCCGAACACGGCCTCGTCGCCTGCATCGGCTGCGAGGACATGGTGGTGGTGGAGACCGCGGATGCCGTGCTGATCGCGCCCAAGTCCCGCACCCAGGAAGTCAGGCGCATCGTCGGTCGCCTCAAGGCGGCCGGCCGCAGCGAAGTCGATCTGCATCGCAAGGTGCATCGGCCGTGGGGCTGGTACGACAGCATCGACAGCGGCGAACGCTTCCTGGTCAAACGCATCGTGGTGCGTCCCGGCGCCACGCTTTCGCTGCAAATGCATCACCACCGCGCCGAGCACTGGGTGGTCGTGCGCGGCACCGCGAAGGTGACCCGCGGCGAAGAGATTCTCCTGCTCGGCGAGAACGAATCGACTTACATCCCGCTGGGCGTCAAGCACCGGCTGGAAAACCCCGGCCAGATACCGCTCGAGATCATCGAGGTGCAGTCGGGCAGCTATCTGGGCGAGGATGACATCGTGCGCTTTGAAGACAACTACGGACGCAAGCAATGACCAAGAAAATTGCATTGATTACCGGCGTCACCGGCCAGGACGGCGCCTATCTTGCCGAGTTCCTGCTCGACAAGGGCTACGAGGTACACGGCATCAAGCGGCGTACGTCGCTGTTCAACACCGACCGCATCGACCACCTGTACCAGGATCCGCATGTTGCCGACCGCCGCTTCGCCCTGCATCACGGCGACATGACCGACAGTTCGAGCCTGGTGCGCATCATCCAGCAGGTGCAGCCGGACGAGATCTACAACCTCGCGGCGCAGAGCCACGTCGCCGTGAGCTTCGAGGAACCGGAGTACACCGCCAATTCGGATGCGCTGGGCGCCCTGCGCGTCCTGGAAGCGATGCGCATCCTCGGCATGGAAAGGAAGTCGCGCTTCTATCAGGCCAGCACCTCCGAACTGTTCGGTCTGGTGCAGGAAACCCCGCAGAAGGAAACCACGCCCTTCTATCCGCGCAGCCCCTATGCGGTGGCCAAGCTCTATGCCTACTGGATCACGGTCAATTACCGCGAGGCTTACGGCATGTATGCCTGCAACGGCATCCTGTTCAACCATGAGAGTCCGATCCGCGGTGAGACCTTCGTCACGCGCAAGATTACCCGCGCCCTGGCGCGCATCAAGCTCGGCCTGCAGGATTGCCTGTTCCTCGGCAACCTGGATTCGAAGCGCGACTGGGGCCATGCCAGGGATTACATCGAGATGCAGTGGCTGATGCTGCAGCAGGAAAAGCCCGAGGATTTCGTCATCGCCACCGGCGTGCAATACAGCGTGCGCGATTTCGTCAATGCCGCAGGCGCCGAGATCGGCATCACGGTGGACTGGCGCGGCACGGGTGTGGATGAAAAGGGCTACGACGCCCAGGGCAAGTGCATCGTCCAGGTCGATCCGCGTTACTTCCGGCCGACCGAAGTCGAAACCCTGCTCGGCGATGCCACCAAGGCGCGTGAAAAGCTGGGCTGGACGCCGCGGATTACATTTGCCGAACTCGTGGCCGAGATGGTGCGTGAGGACCTGAAGGCCGCGGAACGCGACGAACTGGTCAAGAAGCACGGTTTCAAGGCCTTCGATCGCAACGAGTAGCGGCGATGGAGAAAGATGCCCGTATCTACGTCGCCGGCCATCGCGGCATGGTCGGTTCGGCGCTGGTCCGTCGACTGGTTCAGGCCGGCTACACCAACATCATCACGCGCACCCGTGCGGAGCTGGATCTGTTGAGCCAGGCCGCGACGGAGGTCTTTCTCCAGCAGGAGAGACCCGACTTCGTCTTCATGGCCGCGGCTCGCGTCGGCGGCATCCATGCGAACAACAGCTTTCGTGCCGACTTCATCTACCAGAACCTGATGGTCGAGGCCAACCTGATCCATGGCGCCCATCAGGCAGGCATTCAGCGCCTGTGTTTCCTGGGGTCGAGCTGCATCTATCCGCGGGACTGCCCGCAGCCGATCAGGGAAGACTATCTTCTCACCGGCCCGCTGGAGCCGACCAATGAGCCATATGCCATCGCCAAGATTGCCGGCATCAAGCTCTGCGAAAACTACAATCGTCAGTACGACAGGCAGTATTTCTCGGTCATGCCGACCAACCTCTATGGCCCCAACGACAACTACGATCTGGCCAACAGCCACGTGCTGCCGGCGCTGATTCGCAAGGTGCATGAAGCCAGGCAGCGTGGCGACGGCGAACTGGTGGTGTGGGGCAGCGGTACGCCGCGGCGCGAATTTCTCTACGTCGATGACCTGGCAGATGCCTGCGTCTTCCTCATGGAGCAGGGTGTCGCCGACGGGATCTACAACATTGGCGCCGGCGAGGATGTCACCATCCGGGAACTCGCCGAGACGGTCATGTCCGTCATCGGCTTCACCGGCCGCATCGTGTTCGACGCGACCAAGCCGGACGGCACGCCGCGCAAGCTGCTCGACGTGGGTCGGCTGCGTGGCCTCGGCTGGCAGGCACGCATTCCGCTGCGCGAAGGCATCGCACTGGCCTATCGGGATTTCACGGCACGACATGACGGCTGAACGCCTTTGGCAAAGGCGTTCCTGGCGGCAAATCCGTGGGATCGTTCTCTCTCTGCTTGCGCTGGCCGGAGCCGCAAGTTCGCTTCCGGCATTGGCCGCAGAGCCGGAGCCGCTGCTGCTGGCGCAGCGCTACGGCGGCGACATCGACGTTTCGCGCTATTGGGTCAGCGAAAAACTGGACGGCGTGCGCGCCGCCTGGGATGGCAAGACCCTTCGTTTTCGCAGCGGCAACGTGGTCCCCGCTCCGTCGTGGTTTATCGATGCCCTGCCCAAGCAGCCACTGGATGGCGAACTCTGGCTGGGACGCGGCAGCTTCGATCGACTCTCGGCCACGGTCCGTCGCCAGTCGCCAGACGACACCGAATGGCGGCAAGTGCGCTACATGATCTTCGAATTGCCGAATGCTTCCGGCAGTTTTTCCGAGCGCGCCGAACGGATCGCCGCCATCACCGCTGCAGCGAAGCTTCCCTGGTTGCAGGCCATTTCCCAATTTCGCGTGCCGGATGCGGCGGCATTGCAAAAGAAGCTGCGCGACATCGTCCGCCAGGGCGGTGAAGGCCTCATGCTTCACAAGGACGATGCTGCTTACCAAACCGGCCGCTCCAGTGCCTTGCTCAAGCTGACCCCCTGGCAGGATGCCGAAGCGACTGTCGTCGCCCACCTTCCGGGCAAAGGCAAATACGCCGGCATGCTCGGTGCGCTGCAAATGGAGATGCCCGATGGCAGCCGCTTTGCCCTCGGCAGCGGTCTGACCGACGCCCTGCGTCGCAACCCGCCGCCGGTGGGCACGCTCGTCACCTATCGCTATCGGGAGCTTACGCAAAATGGCATGCCGCGTTTTCCAAGATATCTGCGGGTGCGTGACAGGTTTTGACATCGCAGGCTGCGCCCGCATTGCTTGTTCGGGCGTTCAGGCTATCGCTCGGCGACCCGCATGGGCAGGAAACAAATGATCCAAAAATGATTGCGTTACAAGTGGGAAAATGATCTAATCGGCCCGCTTCGTTCAACTGATGAACAGATAATGCTGAGTTAGGTCGGAGGCGGCTGGGCCCCTTCCTATGCCAGGCAGCGTGGACGTATTCAATTCAGAATTCAAACAGTTATTGTGATTTCATGAACTTCCAAAGCAAGCTCGGTCAAGCTGCAGCATCGCATGTAGCAACCAAGAGCACGAGCATTCAACCGGTTCCCCACCGCGTTACTCGGGGACAGCGTGAGCGTCGCAATGGTCATTCCGGTGCGGGCAAGTCGACTCTTGTCGTGGAGTTGGAAAACGAACTATTGCAGGTCGGCTATTCGGGTTATGACCAAGGCTTGTGCGGATCGGCATGACAATGATTTCCGACGAATACCGATACAAGCTCCTGAAGCTATTGGCGGAACGGCCCAACGTCAGTCAGCGCGAGGTGGCGAAGGAGCTGGGTATCAGTCTGGGGAAGGTAAATTACTGCCTGACGGCCCTCATAAACAAGGGCTGGGTAAAGGCCCAGAACTTCAAGAACAGTGACAACAAACGCGCCTATGCCTACCTTCTGACACCAGGCGGCATTGAGGAGAAAGCGCAGGTGACTTTCTCTTTTCTGCGGCGGAAGATGGCCGAATACGAGGCGCTTCGGGATGAAATTGAAGGTTTGCAAAATGAAGTGGTGGACTCGCCGGAGATCGAGCCGCTTGCCAAACACTTCCGACCCGAGCCGTACGCCGATGGTAGCAAGAACGCGCTATGAGGCAGGCGCAGGAAACCATCATTGAGGCGGGGCGCACAGAGCGTCATTACTGGCGCGATCTGTGGCGGTACCACGAACTTTTTCTGTTTCTTACCTGGCGCGACATCCTGGTTCGTTACAAGCAGACCGTGCTTGGAGTCGCGTGGGCGATCTTGCGGCCCTTATTCACCATTCTGATTTTTAGCGTCGTCTTCGGGAGGTTGGCCAATCTACCTTCGGACGGCGTTCCTTATGCTCTATTTGTCGCTGTGGCGATATTGCCCTGGCAGTTTTTCGCCAGCGCATTTTCCGATGCCAGCAACAGCGTGATAGGCAATGCTGGGATGATCTCCAAAGTGTATTTTCCCCGCCTGATCATCCCGGCCAGCTCAGTAATGGTCGCCTTGGTGGATTTTGCTCTATCAGCGACCATCGTTGTGGGCTTGATGGCCTGGTACGGCGTACTTCCAGGATGGCGGGCACTCACGTTGCCGGTTTTTGTCCTGCTCATCCTTGCCTCGGCAATGGGAGCAGGGTTGTGGTTCGCCGCGCTCAACGTCCGCTACCGTGATTTTCGTTATGTGGTTCCCTTTGTCGCGCAGTTGGGTTTGTATATATCACCAGTCGGTTTCGGCAGCTCACTTATTCCGGAGAAGTGGCGACTGCTCTATTCAGTCAACCCAATGGTTGGGGGCATCGATGGATTTCGCTGGGCGCTGCTGGACTCAAGCCAACCACTCTATTGGCCCGGGGTGCAGATGGCGTTTGTGACGTCATCGCTGTTGCTCGTCACAGGCGTAGCCTTCTTCCGGCGGACGGAAAAAAGCTTCGCTGACATTATCTGATCCGGCCATGACAATCGCCATCCGTGTCGAAGGTGTCTCCAAGCGCTATGTTCTTCAACATCAGCAACGGGAGCGCTATACGACTTTTCGGGACTCATTTGCATCAGCGGCAAGACGGCTGGGCAAGCGAGCGATCGGGAAAGCGACGCATGACTCGGTCACGGAAGAAGAATTCTGGGCCTTGCGCGATATGGATTTCAAAATCGACCAAGGCGAGCGGGTCGGCATCATCGGCCGCAACGGTGCGGGCAAATCTACTCTATTGAAGATTCTTTCCCACATAACAGAGCCGACGGAAGGTCGCATCACTATTACCGGAAAGGTCGCGAGCCTGCTCGAGGTTGGTACTGGATTCCATCCCGAGTTGACCGGACGCGAGAACATCTTTCTCAATGGCGCGATTCTTGGTATGGCCCGTGCAGAGATACAGCGCAAATTTGACGAGATAGTCGACTTTGCCGGCGTAGAGAGGTTTCTTGATACACCTGTAAAAAGATACTCGAGCGGGATGTATGTGCGCCTGGCGTTCGCGGTTGGCGCCAACCTAGACCCGGAGATCCTGATAGTCGACGAGGTTCTGGCGGTGGGCGACGCAGAATTTCAACGCAAGTGCATGGGCAAGATGGAAGAAGTCGGCAGTTCAGGTAGGACGGTCCTGTTCGTGAGCCACAATCTGCCGACTGTCTTGCGCCTCTGCCCGCGCACGCTTCTTCTAGAAGGAGGCCGGCTGATAGGGAGTGGCGAGAGTTCGCGGATCATTCAGACTTATCTCGCAGCCAAGGCCCTAGGCACTGCAGATCGGCATGGCTTGAGCGATGTTCGGCGCATCGGAGGCATGGGGGAGCGGTTTCGATTCACCGGCTGCAGCGTGCTGAACGCACAAGGCATGGCCACGAATCGGCTTCTGTTCGGCGAGCCCATCTCGATCCGTCTCGACACCGTCGCAAACGAAGATATTGACGAAGTTTCTGTCGCGGTCGGCTTTGACAACTATGCTGAGGTACGCGTGGCGACCGTGCTGAGCGAGGAAAGCGGTGTGTTGTACGACTATTCGGCCAAGCAAACGAGGGAAATAACAACGAGGCCTCAGCACTTCGTCCTCAAGCCCGGAAGGTATTTTGTGACCCTTGGGGCGCGCCGCCAGGGCCAGCCTCTTGATCAATTGTCGCAAGCACTGAGCTTCGATGTGGATAGCGTTCCATGGCAAGAAGTACAGCCTCCCTCGGAAACCTCGGGGATAGTGCAAGTTTTTGCGGAGTGGGTGGGCACGGATGGCTAACTACTATAGTCAGCATGGCGAAGACTTTCTGCTTGACCGTATCTTTGAGGAGCAGGAAACAGGATTCTTCGTTGAAGTCGGGTGCATCGATGGGGTCCGCTTCAGCAATACGTTGAGCTTGGAGCAGCGTGGATGGAAAGGCCTTTGTATCGAGGCACACGCAGACTATATCGAGGCGCTGCGTAGAAACCGTCCTGGGAGTATTGTGGAACATTGTGCCGCCGGCGAGGCCGACGAGGATGCAGTCACCTTCTATGCCAACTTCAGGGGTAGCCTGTCTTCACTCGACAAGGCTCAGGAAGACAGGTTTCGGGGTTTCGGGAAGTACTTCGGGGGCTTTACCGAGCAGAAAGTCGCGAAAAGCCGCCTTGATACCTTGCTGCAAAGGCACGGGGTGGAGCGCATCGACGTACTCTCTCTGGATATTGAGGGATATGAGGTGGAAGCGATGCGGGGGCTTGATATCGCCCGTTACAAGCCGCGCGTGATGGTAATCGAGGTAGATGGCGAAGCCCAGGAAGAAGCGCTGGATGCGTTGATCCTGCCTCATGGGTATCTCAAATGGATCTGCTTCGGCGGCAACCTGTTTTACTTGTCCGATGCCAGCCTGGCTGATCCGGTCCGCGACCGTGAAATGCAGGCGGAAATCATTCGAGTTCGCGACGACTTTGACGGAACGGATACCGGCCGCATCCGCGTGACCATAGATACTCGTGTACCTGACGGCGGAGTCGCGGGTTTTGATTGGGCTCCGGTCGAGACTCAGGCAGTGCGGAGAAGCTGGTTCGATCGATTGTTTGGGAGACGGTAATTATGTTTGGATTTTTCTCCAAAAAGCAGAAGCGCGACGAAGCGTCCTATCAATTTCAAGAGGTCGGCTTCCATGGTGACCACTACCTGCTTGAACTGGTCGATGATCTTGTGACTCGCGAGCGGATCGAGAACTTCATCGAAACCGGTACCAACGTAGGTTCTTCACTAGTCTATCTGGCAAAACGCCATCCGCAGATCCATGCATTGTCCTGCGAACAAGATGCCGAGGCGTGCCGGCGGGCCCGACAGTACGCCGAGGGCCTGACCAACGTCGAGATCCACAATCTGGCGTCCAAGGATTTTCAGAAACTGCTGGCGAAGCGGCCAGGCCTTTTCGAGAAGCGCAACCTTTTCTGGCTGGACGCCCACGGTTATGGGTTCGAGTGGCCGCTGCGAGACGAAATCCGGTTCATTGCCGACAATTTCAAGATCGCCTACATAATGATCGACGACTTCAAGGTGCCTGGGTTCGACTGCTTTCGTTTCGACGAATACAACGGCCAGGTCTGTTCATACGACTACATCCGCGAATCCCTGGGCTCGAGGCCGCACCAGGTTTTTGGTCCGCGCTATACCGACCGTACGTCCAAGCACCACCCGCTTGTCGGATGGGGGCTGATCGTGCTGGGATCGGAATACGAAGTGCCAGACGCATTGTCGAATCGAATGGGACCGGCAACGTTATGAGGGATCACTTCGAGGCATATGCAAGCAATGTGACATCGCAATCCGGTGAGGATGGAATCCTTGCTGAGATATTCCGGCGCATAGGGACGGCGCACAAATCCTGCGTCGAATTCGGTGCGTGGGATGGAAAGTATCTAAGCAACACATGGTCGATGTGGCATGACCAGGGTTGGCGCGCCGTACTCATAGAGGGGAATCCTGAACGTCATGAGCAGCTTGCCGGCAGCCTTTCAGAATTTCCAGCGGTGGCGACGCTTTGTGCCTACGTGCAGCCGGAAGGCAAGTTCGGACTCGACAATCTCCTTGCCGGCACCGGAATTGAGCAGGACTTCGACCTGCTTTCGATCGATGTGGATGGTGACGACTACCAAATCTGGCAGGGAATGGAGCAATTTCGGCCGCGTGTAGTGGTTGTCGAATACAACCCAACCATACCGCCGGAGCTGGAACTGGTGCAAAAGCGAGGCGGCTATTTTGGTTCCTCGGCAAGTGCCCTGGTCTCGCTTGCTACGTCCAAGGGCTATCGGCTCGTCTGCTGTACCAAGACCAACTGCATTTTCGTTGATGCGAACCTTTGGGACGCGCTGGGACTCGACGAGGTCAAGCTTGAAGACGTTTTTCCTCGGGGGCATCTGACCTACGTTATTAATTCCTACGACGGCAAGACCTACCTGAACCGGATTCCCACATACTCGTATCAGTTGTCGCCGCTGACTTCGGGTGTCCTGTTTGACGAACTGCGTGCATCCCTGTCGCCGGACTTCTATAGTGTCGAGCGGCCAGCGGAACCAGCCACGGCGGTTTTGCCAGTTCGGATATTTTCTTTTGCCGAACAGCCTCCACAGAGTAGTCTCGCTTGGCGTGCCGTGCGACGCCTATGGCGTGCCTTCGTTGCGACCCGGCTTGGCGCACCTATAGGCAGTTTCATTGGGAAATTGAAGCTGCATTGGCGCCAGCAACGCGAGAGTCGCGCCGCTATTGCGTCGTGGGAGAAACTGGGGTGTCCCGTTCCGCCGCCGCACGCATACAAGCAGCGCGTTGTACGTGAGTACGCGCGCAAGAACCGCCTGCATTTTATGGTTGAGACCGGAACCTATCTTGGTGACATGGTTGAAGCCATGCGCGCAGGGTTCCAGCACGTCTATTCGATTGAACTGGATGGCGAACTCTGCCGGCGTGCCACGCAACGCTTTGCCGCACGGCCGAACGTCACCATTGTGCAAGGTGATAGCGGACAGGTGCTGTCCGGCTTGATCGGCAATCTTCCGCGTCCGACTTTGTTCTGGCTGGATGGGCATTTTTCCGCAGACATTACCGCAAGAGGAGACAAGGACACTCCGATACTCAAGGAACTTGAAAGTATCGCCTGCCATCCAGTCAAGCGGCACGTCATTCTGATCGATGACGCGCGCTGTTTCAACGGCACCAATGACTATCCGACGCTCAAGGAGCTCGAAGCAACCGCGTACCGATACTGGCCCGAATCATCGTTTGAGGTTCGAGATGACATCATCCGCATTACCCCCACCAACTGACGCCGGCAAGCTCGCGATCGTTACTCCGAGCATGATTGGTTCCGGACAAAGAGCGGCGTTTGCGCGCGCCTCGCTTGCGGAACTTCATGATCGGCTGGGAGAGAGGTTCGTCCACATCGTGGCCGATGACGTGCCTATGTGTCGCGGGAAACTGCTCGGCATCGTTCCTGATCGACTGACCCGTCGGATTCCAAATATTTTTTACTCTCAGGCCGCGAAACAGATCTACACGAACGGCAGGAACGTCGAGTTCCTCCGCGGCGCGGGAGGGAACAGCCTGACGGCGGTTCGCATGGCCCTTGCGCGTGCCAGGGAGCGTAGCTGCGCGTATGCGTTTCTTCACCTGGATGACAATGCATACACGCATGCACTTGACGAGCTAATGACTGCCAGCGTGGCCGCGATGGATAGCCTTCCCGACCTGCAGGTGGTCCGATTGAGTGCCTATCCCATCCTTACGGGGGCGTGTAATGCCGAGCGAGGCAATCTGACGCTGTGCGAACTGGTTGACGATACGGTTTGCTTCGACAGTGTGGTTTTGCGCCCCGTAAGGCACGACAAATACACTGTCTGGAAGGCGCCTTGGGAAGCGACAACGGCGGATGGTCGGTTCTGGCCGATAGTCCTGTGGAATGCCGTTTACAGAGTCGAGTTCCTCGAACAAGTGCTATCCAACGAAGCGGTCGCCGGTCTGGCGGGTTTGGGTCCGGCGGAGGCCTGGTACAAGGAGAACTGGGGCGAAGCGTGGCCGCGCCTGCAAGGGGCGTTTGGCTTCATCAACATGCAATTCGCTGGCCTGGAGCGCGAAAGAAACCTGAACTGGCAGGAACTGTTGGCGCTTCCGAATAGGCCGATTCGTTAGTTTCGAAGGGGAATTCGAATGCGGCACCTTAAGTCGATCGTGAAGCAGCTTGGCCGGCATCTTGGCGTCGAGATCACTCGTTATAGGCCATCTGTACCACGCACCGTGGGTCTTTGCACAGACCTGTTCCCGCATTGGGTGGCGCGGTTAAAGCGCGGCGGACCAATAGAGACGGTGTTTGATGTTGGCGCGAACCGCGGACAAACCGTAAGCAACTTCAGACAGGTGCTGCCGGAAAGTATGATTTATGCGTTTGAGCCAGGTGCCGGTGCTTTTGCCAAGCTCCAAAAGCAGTCGGCTGGCGACCCATTGGTAAAGCCATTCAGGATGGCGCTCGGCGACACGGATGGTAGTGCGACGCTGCATGAGAATGCGGCCGACGTAACGAATTCCTTGCTGCGAAACTCAACTCGAATCACCGAGTTTGCGCCCGCGGCGGCATGCCTACCGGTTGGAACGAGCGTGATCGACGAGTCGCGGATTGATACCTTTTGTGCTGCAAAGTCGATCCGTTGTATCGATCTTCTAAAGATTGATACGCAAGGCTATGAGCGTCACGTTCTGGCCGGTGCTGGAGATCTCTTGGTGCCATCGACGATTCGCGGAATCTTTCTCGAGATGCTATTTGCCGACTACTACCAGAATCAGACCTGGGCCGGTGAGATCATGGAGACACTGCGCAGCCGTGGCTACCGCTTGTTTGGTGTGGCAGAAGTCGCATTCAATGAGATCAATGGTTGGACGGCTGCGGATGCCATGTTCATTGGCGATTCCACCGAGAACCAATAGCGTGCGTCTGGACAGCGAATCGAAACTACCCTACCGTTTGATCGATGACTATAAAAATAGCATTTTCCTGCAACTGGGGGCATAGCTCCGAAGAACTGCTTGTTTTCCTCGCCAGGCAGACTCCGGGCGGCAGCGGCGTCTGGGGTGAGTTGGAGGGCGTCGCGTCGCCTTCTGATGCCGATTACCTGGTCGTACTCGAAGATTTGCCTGACTCGATAAAGCCCGGCGATATCGATCTGCAGCGAACCATATTCTTGCCACGCGAACCCAAGGCGGTTCGCGAGCGCAAGAACTACGAGTCGTTCCGCGCGCCGTTGGCCTTCACTCACGCAGACATTCACCAAGCATCGGTGTGGCGCCTCATGCCCTCATTCGAGGATCTCGTCTCGTCCGAGTATTGCGAAAAGCCTCGCCTTCTGAGTAGTGTCACTTCCGCGGCCAATCAAACTCAGGGTCATCGTACCCGGATGAAATTCTTGTGCGAGTTTGCGCGTCGGCATCCTGGGCTATTGGATGTCTACGGATATGGGTGGAAAGACGAACTCGGGGCGTCGTACAAGGGAGAAATCGGCAATCGTTTTGCGAAAGCAACCGACCTTGCGGCGCTATGCAAACTTGACGGATTAAGAGATTACCGCTATTCGCTTGCATTCGAAAATTGCCGGCAAGAAAATTACTTTTCCGAAAAGGCCGTGGATTGTTGGCTTGCGTGGTCCCTGCCCATCTACTGGGGTTGCCCGAATCTCTCCAGCTACTTTCCTCGCGAAGCATTTCATGAGATCGATCCCGCTCGCAGCGACTGCATTGATCGCGTTGCAGAGATAGTTTCGCGCCCGATTGGTGAGAACGAGGTAGCGGCGATGCGGGAGGCTCGGCGGCTGGTTCTGCAGCGCTACAACATTTGGCCGACTTTGGATGAGATAGTCGCCGGCCGAAGACCAAATCGTGTCGCGGCGTCAGGTTTTTTGCAGCGCATGCTTGCTCTTCTCAAGGGGTCATAGGGGCTAGTCGATATGAAAGCGTTTCAAGCGATATCCATGTGTTCACCCAGTCCATGGTGAATTTTCTTCTGATGATCAAAAGCTTGAACGGAACCGCCGGCAAGCGGCCGCATGCCCCTGGTCGGTGTGGCCGGGATAGTGCGGCTTCAAGGAAGAATTCTGGTGCGCGTCCTTAGATGGCTGAAGCGGCTTCTCGGGTCGAAGCCAGAGGTACAGGGAAGGGGCGGCGGATACGAACGCGCAGAGCCCTCCGCATGGCCGGAGGGATTCGCGTTGCCGCAAGGAGAGCTGGAAGCGCTAGGCTCACATATTCCAGGCGACGAAATTTCCGTTCCGGCCCATCGGCTGCTGACGCCGTACCGCTTCGACATCGTGGCGAAGTATCTCTACGCAATGCATCGGGAGAAGAATATCTCCAGCCGTTTTGCATTGCTACTGTACGCTGAGCATCTGAAAGTCTGGAATGGCCTTCACGAACTGGACCCGGTCAAACATGGAATCGAAGCCTATCTGGATTCGTTTCACGCGATACTCGATTCGATCAAGAGGGACGGCTTCGATTTTCAAAGATCGGTGGTTCCGCTGGGCCGCGGCCTTTCGCCCATCAACGGAGGCCACCGCGTTGCAGCCAGCCTTCTATATGGACGGAATGTGAATTGCCGTGTCATGGATGAGGGGCTGCAGACCCATAACTACAATTACCTGTACTTTCGCAACCGCGAGGCGCACGTGCCAGGTGGCCTCGCACCCGCATGGTCAAACGCGATCGCTCTCGAGTATTGCAGGCTCAAGCGGGAAACCTATGCGGTGCTGGTATTCCCATCGGCGGTCGGAAGGCATCAAGAGATACTGGGCATTCTGCTTTCGCACGGCCATGTAGTCTACGAAAAGGAATTCTTTCTGGGCAAGCCGGCACGCCTGAACCTGATCCGTACAGTCTATGCCGGTGAGCCTTGGCTGGGAACGGAGGCGACCGCATACAACGGCGCCAATGCAAAGGCTTCGCTGTGCTTCGATGGCGATGGGCCTTTGCGCCTGTTCGTCTTCGAAACACATGATCCGGAGAACGCGGTGCGCATCAAGCACCAGATACGCGAACTATTCGGCATCGACAAGAGTTCGGTGCACATCAACGATAACCATGAAGAAACGCTGCGTATCGCCGAGGCCCTGCTGAATCCCAACAGTGTCCATTTTCTTGAGAATGCACTGCCCGAGCCGGGCGCTCGTCTGCTTGATTACCTGGCGCGCCTCGATGAATGGCTGACGGAGTATCGGCTGTCTCGCGAGGATCTTTGCATCGGTGGAAGTGCTGTGCTGGCAGCGTATGGCCTGCGCGAGGGCAAGGATCTCGACTTCCTCCACCACTTTGAACTTCCGGAAGGCGGGCTGCCGCAAGACCTTGGAAGTCACAACGAGTACTCGGGGCTCTATGGCATTTCCTGCGACGAACTGATCTATGACCCGGCAAACCATTTCTACTTTTCCGGCTTCAAGTTTGCATCCCTCGCGGTCGTAGCGCGGATGAAGAAAGCGAGGGGAGAGCGCAAGGACGCGGTGGATCTGTCCCTGATGAGGAAGATGCTGTGACACCAGGTCCGAAAGTTACCGTCCTGATGCCCGTTTTCAATGGGGAGCCTTACCTTGCCGCCGCCATAGAGAGCATTCTCGCGCAGACGTTCGCGGATTTCGAACTGCTGATCATCGACGACGGATCGACCGATCGCAGCCGTCAAATAGTCCAGGCCTTCGGCGATCCGCGTGTCCGACTACTGTGCAACGAACGAAATTTGCGCCTGATCGCCACGCTGAACCGGGGGCTCGATGAAGCGCAGGGGGAGTATGTGGCGCGCATGGATGCAGATGACATCAGCTTGCCGGGGAGGCTCGAAGCGCAGGTGGCTTTTCTCGATCGATATCCGGAAATCGGCGTCCTTGGTACCGGGTTTCAGATGATCGACGCGCAAGGAACCCTCGGCGCCGAGGTCCTGTTGCCGGCCGGGAATGCCTTGATACGCTGGAACCTCGCCCTGCGCAGCCCGCTTGCCCATCCTACGGTCATGATGCGGCGCTCGGTAATTGCCGCCATTGGCGGATACCGATCCGAACCTCTGCATTGCGAGGACTATGACCTTTGGTGGCGCGCCAGCGAGGTCACTGGCATTGCCAATCTTCCGACGGTACTGCTCAAGCTGCGCAAGCACGGCGTCAGCGTTACCAGCAAGTTTGCATCGGACCACGACGATAACGGACGTCGCGTATGCAAGGAAATGCTGGAGCACACGTTGTCGATGCAGTTTTCGGTAGACCTCGTTCCCGCCATGTGGGGGCAGACCGAGACCAATGAAGGGCAGCTTGCCGCGGGGCTCGAAGTGATGGCGAGACACCTCAGAAGATGCCTGTCCCTTGATCCGATTTCGGCAAGCGAAAGGGGGGCTTTGCAGCGAGAATTCACGGCATGGGCGTACCGGTTTGCCAACGGGCATGCGGCCGCCATGCACGGAGGATTCTGGAAAATGCTGGCGAAGGTTTGGCGCTATGCGGGAACGGCCCGCTACGGGTTCCTGACTTCTGGCGAACGATTCCTGATCTGCATGGATGCCATTCGTCGCGCATGGCTTGCGACTGCGCAGGCCTTGCGCATTGGCCTGAGACCCCAATGACGACGCAGGTAGCTGAGCAGAATTCGTCCGCGTCCAAGATCCGGCGCCAGGACCTGACTTCGATCGTTCCCGCCGCACGGCGGTACCCATTGCGAGAGGACCCTCTGGTGACGGTCATAACGCCAACCTACAATCGCGCTGCATTTCTCGAGGAGACGATCGAAAGCGTGTTGGCACAGGATTACGGCAAGGTCGACTATCTGATCCTCGACGACGGTTCCACGGACGGTAGTGCGAAAGTCCTGGAAAAGTATATCGGCCGCGATGGGGTGCAGGTACTTTTTCATGAAAATATCGGGGAGACCCAGACGGTAAACAAAGGATTTTCTCTGGCGACCGGAGACATCGTTGTCGTGGTCAATTCCGACGACCCACTGCTGCCAGGCGCCATAAGTGAGGCGGTACGCTTCATGAGCTGCCATCCGGAAGTACTTGCCGCCTATCCCGACTGGATCGAGATCGGACCTGACGGGGGCGAGATCGCAAGGATGCGCCTGCCGTATTATGACATCGACAGTATGCTGATGAAATCGAATGTTGCCATGGGGCCCGGGACCTTCATTCGTCGCGAAGCGTTTGATCACATTGGATTTCGCGATCCCGGGCTGAAGTACACGGGCGACCTGGATTTCTGGTTTCGTCTTGCGCGGATCGCACCGCTGGGCCACATCGGCGAATTTCTGGCGACCCATCGCAGCCATCCGGGATCGGCGACCATGTCTGGACGAGGATACCGGATGGCCGACGAGATTGTCAGGCTGGTGCGCGAAGCCTTTGCCGCGAAGGACCTGCCGGCACGGGTGCGGCAACGGCGATACCGTGCCTACGCTCTGGCGCACTACGCGGCTGCTTGGCAGTGCTCGAGCCAGATGCATATCTTTGCGCGACACTTCGCGCTGGCGCTGGCCTACGGTGCGGGGCATGTACTCAGCAGGGTGGCGAGCCTTTGCTGCGGTCGGAAGTGAGTGCGTCGATGGACAATCTAGTTGTCGACAACCCGGCTATCCGGGCCAGCGGGTCGAATCCGAAAGTATCCATCGTCATTCCCGTTTACAACGGGGCGGATTTCCTGCGAGAGGCCATTGAAAGCGCGCTGGCGCAAACCTACCGGAACATCGAAGTGATCGTCATCAATGACGGCTCGACGGACGGCGGTGCGACGGCAGAGATCGCCCGATCGTATGGTGATCGCATTCGCTATTTCGAGAAGCCGAACGGGCATGTTGCCTCGGCACTCAACCATGCCATTCCTCGAATGACAGGGGACTACTTTTCGTGGCTGAGCCACGATGATCTCTACCATGCCGACAAGGTCCTCGCGCAGGTCGATGCCCTGGCCACGGAAGGACCGAGAACCGTTCTGTATTCCTACTTCGCGACCCTCGACCAGGACACTGGCAGATTTGTCGAAGAGCGCCACGAAGCCCCGCCGGGCGGCTTCCGTCGCTGGCTGACTGAATACAAATGCCTGCACGGCTGCACGCTGTTGATTCCCCGGTCGGCATTTGACGAATGCGGCGTCTTCAACGAATCTTTGCGGACCACGCAGGATTACGATTTATGGTTTCGTATTTCATCGCGGTTCAGGTTCGCCGTTGTTCCGCGCGTGCTGGTCACCGGCCGACTGCATTCGGCGCAGGGCAGCCGGCAGTTGCAACAGGTTGCCGAGGAAGAGTGCGATCAACTTCTGCGCGGATTTGTTGACAAGCTGTCCGTGGCTGACCTGAACGCAACCGACGGCGCGCCACCGCATATTGCTTTCGCGCGCATAGCCGCAAATCTTCGTTCGCGGGAATTTCCGCTGGCGGCCGAGTTGGCACTCGCGCGCGCAATCGAGGCTGCGGCTGGCGGCCTGGTCGGCCTCTGGCGAAGGGCCGAAATCAATGCAATTCGCTATCTGGGTCAACTGAAGAAGGGATTGCGCGAACCTGCGCACATGATCATGAGAAAGATGAAGTCGATAGTCCAGGCAGCTTTCGAGGTTCTGCAAAGGCGGAAGGAGGGCGTGAAGGGCAAGTTCTCCAGGATCTACGCGGAGAACATTTTCGGTAGCGAGGAATCGCGATCCGGCGGCGGGTCGACCATGGCCCAGACAGCGGTTCTGCGCGAGAAATTGCCGGTCCTGCTGGCCGAACTCGGCGCGCACAGCATGATCGATGCGCCCTGTGGCGACCTGAACTGGATGCAGCACTGCTCACTAGGTATCGACAAGTACATCGGGATCGATATAGTCGAGCCGCTGATTGCCGGTAACCAGACGCGCTTCGGCAACGATGCCCGCGAGTTTCTCTGTCGAGATATCATTCGCGACCCTCTGCCGCAGGTCGACGTAATTCTCTGCCGGGACTGCCTGGTCCATCTGGATTTCAGGCAGGCGCTCGAAGCGGTCAGGAATTTCCGCCGATCGGGAAGCACCTATCTGCTGTCGACGACATTTACATCGAGGCCGGCGAATGTCGACCTAAAGGGGGCCGATATCTGGCGCACGCTCAACTTGGAGCTCCCGCCCTTCAACTTTCCGCCACCCATTAGTCTGATCAATGAAAAATGCACCGAGGGAGATGGCGCGTATGGCGACAAGTGCCTTGGTCTGTGGCGACTCGCCGACCTGAAAGTCTGATCGGTGGAGAAAAAACGCGAGCCTATGCGCATCCTGTTTGTAGCGATGTCGGACAGTGTGCACACGGCTCGCTGGGTACGCCAGCTGTCGCGGCGCGGTTGGGATATCCACCTGTTTCCAAGCATCGACGTTGGAATTAGCCATGCGGAACTGACTAATGTGACAGTTCATCATGCCGTGTATGCCCGCCTGAGGAACGCAGGAGACACAGGCAATCGCTATCGCGGACTCTATGTGCGGTTTGCCTCGATCGCCTTGCTGGCGCGTTATGCATTACTGCGCCTGTTTCCAGGCTACAGAGTCTGGCAACTGCGCCGCCTGATCGGTCGCTTGCGACCTGATCTGATTCATTCTTTGGAGATCCAGCACTCCGGATACCTGGTGCAGCAGGTCCGCGCTGGATGGAAGGAAGGTTTCCCAAAGTGGTGGGTTACCAACTGGGGCAGCGACATCTATTTGTTTGGGCGGCTTGAGGAGCACCGCAGGCGCATTCGTTCAGTCATGGAAGCCTGTGACCTCTATTCCTGCGAATGTGAGCGAGATGTCGATTTGGCACGGGCCTTGGGATTTCGCGGGCTGGTGCTGCCGGTAATGCCAAATACCGGCGGATTTGATCTGGCATGGATCAAGGATGTTCGCGACAAGACGAGAACGGCGGAGCGCCGCACCATAATGCTGAAAGGCTATCAGCACTGGGCAGGACGGGCCCTGGTCGGCCTGCGGGCGCTTGAGCGCTGTGCCGACGTACTTTCCGGATACACCGTCGTGATCTATTCCGCGAGTCAGGATGTAGTGCTGGCCGCCCAGTTGTTTTCGGAGAGAACCGGCGTAATGACCCAGATCATTGAAAGGGACGCGCCTCACGAGGATATTCTGCGCGCCCATGCAGCGGCACGGATGTCGATTGGCTTGAGCATCAGCGATGCAATCAGCACCTCGTTGCTGGAGGCCATGGTGATGGGGGCGTTTCCGATCCAGAGTTGTACTGCGTGCGCTGACGAATGGATCGAGCATGGCCTGTCCGGGTGGCTGGTTCCGCCCGAAGATCCCGATGTCGTGGAGTTGGCGATTCGGCAGGTCCTTACCGACGATGAGCTGGTTGATTCGGCTGCCCGGATCAATTGGCAGACCGCCGTGGCGCGGCTGGAGCAAAGCAATCTCGCGGAAAAGGCTGTCGCCATGTACCAGCAGGCTTTTGCCCCTGGTCGATCCGAGGAAGAGCGGAATGGCGGCTGAATACCCGTTGGTCTCCATCGTCATTCCCGCATACAACCAGGGGCAGTACCTTGTGCAGGCAATCGACAGCGTCCTGGCCCAGGATTATCCGAAGCTTGAGCTGATTGTTCTCGATGACGGTTCCAGCGACAACACCCGGGACATAATTATCTCCTATGGCGAGAGGGTCGTTGCCGGGTCGCATTCCAATTGCGGACAGTCGGCCACCCTGAACAAGGGTTGGGCAAAAGCGCGTGGTGATATTTTCGGATATTTGTCCGCAGACGATTTTCTTTTGCCCGGCGCGATAAGTCGATCCGTGGCGGTACTTCGTGACAGTCCTTCTGCCGTTGCCTGCTACTGCGACTTCCGCTTGGTGGATTCCGCTTCCAGACTTGTCAGGCATGTACGTGCGCCAGACTATTCGTATGCACAGATGGTGTTGCGCATGGTATGTGCGCCAGGCCCCGGCGCATTTTTCTTGAGGCATGCCTTTGATCGGGCGGGACCGTGGAACGAAAGCTTGCGCCAAGTGCCCGATTTCGAGTTCTGGTTGCGACTGGGGGCCGTGGGGTCCTTTGTCCGCATAGGGCAGGAGTTGGCTGCCTATCGGGTACATGACGCCGCCCAGTCATTTGCGCCGTGCAGTGAAGCACAGGCCGAAGAGCCTTACAATGTCATGGTTAAGCACTTTTCCGGCAGTGACGCCTCATCCGGGGCGGACGGATCTCGGGCTGAGGCATTGGCAAACGCCCATTTGCTCGCCGCGCGATTACATTTGCGCTCGGGTCGAGTTGTACGTGCCTATTGCCATGTCGGGGATGCAATTGACGAATGGCCGCGGATCGTCATTCAGCTACGGACTTGGCGGCTATTGGTCAATGCCGTGGTCAATCGCATTGGCCACAAGGCAGTATGGTGGATGAATCGTCGGCGTGGAGCGAGTAAAGGCTGACTTGGTCTTCGGTTTGTCGTGTATTTATTGAAAGATTGGTCGAATGCGAATTCTTGTACTAGGTGGTGACGGCATGCTGGGCCATCAGCTGTTGAAGCAATGGTCGGGTCGGCATGAGGTTGGCGTCACCGTCAGGAGCGACCTCAAGACTTACAGTACCTATGGTTTGTTTACAGATGCCAACACCTACCCCCTTGTGGATGTCCGATCCATGGAGAGAATGTTGGAGGTTCTGACAGACTTCCGCCCTGAGGCGGTGATAAACGCAGTGGGCTTGGTCAAGCAGCGGGCGGACGCCAAGGAAGCCATTCCCAGCATCGAGATCAATTCCTTGTTGCCGCATCGGCTGGCCCTCATGTGCGCAGCCATTGGCGCACGACTCGTTCATATGAGTACCGACTGCGTCTTCAGTGGCAAACGCGGGAACTATTCCGAAACCGATACCCCGGACCCCGAGGATGTCTACGGACGCAGCAAGCTTATTGGGGAAGTCGGTGGCGCTGGCTGTATTACCCTGCGCACCTCGATAATTGGTCGAGAACTGACGCGTAAGGCCAGCTTGATCGAGTGGTTCCTTGCACAAAAAGGAACGGTGAAAGGTTTCACCAAGGCCATCTACACAGGTTTTTCGACCATCGAAATGGCCAGAATCATTGAATCCGTGCTGCTGCATCACAAAGACTTGTGCGGCGTCTATAACGTCTCGAGCGCCCCGATAGATAAGCACCGGTTATTGGGCCTGGTAAAGCAATTCTTCAGGCTTGAGACGCAAATCCTGCCGGACGACAGCTTTGTCTGTGACCGCAGTTTGAATTCAGATTTGTTTCGGCGGGCTACGGGCTATATAGCGCCGAGCTGGGAGCAAATGATCGAGGAAATGGCGAAGAATTTTCAGGGAGAAGCAAAATGATTCTCGAGGGGAAGCAAGTACTGGTTACAGGCGGCACGGGATCAATGGGCAAGACGTTCGTCCATCGGGTACTGAGTGGCGAGATGGGGACCCCAAAAAAAGTCATCGTGTTCTCGCGCGACGAGGCCAAGCAGCATGACATGAGAATGTCTTACTTGCACAAACATACAACGACAGACGAAGTGATATTTCGCAACTTCATGAACGTTCTCGAGTTTCGTATCGGGGATGTGCGCAACTTCGATGAGGTCTGCTCCGCAGTACGCGATGCAGATGTCGTGGTGAATGCCGCCGCGCTGAAGCAGGTTCCCACCTGCGAATATTTTCCAACCCAGGCGGTGATGACCAACTGCATAGGTGCTTACAACATAGTACGCGCCATCGAACAGAACGGTTACCCGGTGGATACTGTGATCGGGATCAGCACCGACAAGGCCTGCAAGCCGGTCAACGTCATGGGTATGACCAAGGCCGTGCAGGAACGAATCTTTATTGGCGCGAATGTACTGAATCCGAAGACCCGGTTCATCTGCGTCCGCTATGGGAACGTTCTCGCGTCGCGAGGCTCAGTAATTCCGCTGTTTCATGATCAGATCAGGCATGGTGGCCCGATTACGGTGACCGTTCCGGACATGACCAGGTTCCTGCTTAGTCTGGACCAGGCAGTCGATACCGTATTCGAGGCCTTGCGCGGAGCTTACCCCGGTGAGACTTATGTGCCTCGTGCCCCGGCGGCCACCGTGATCAATATTGCCAAGGCCCTGATGGAAGATCGCCCGATCCAGATCGACGTTGTCGGCATTCGTCCAGGAGAGAAAATGCACGAGATCATGGTGTCCGACGAGGAGGCTAACCATTGCGTTAGGCGCGGCAGCTATTACGCTATCCGGTCGATGTTGCCTGAACTGGAACGCGACAAACCAGCAGAGGCCAATGCCTTGAGCAAAGAGTTCAGTTCTGCCGATACTGTGCTTGACCTGGGCGGGACGCGAGATCTGCTGAAAATGCACGGCCTGCTGATCGGCGATTCGCCGAATATGTCTGACGAGGAACTACTGCGCTAGCATTTTATCGGCCGGCCCGGACTGTTGACTATGACTCTCAAGGTAATGACCATTGTCGGGACGCGTCCCGAAATCATCAAGCTCTCACGGGTAATTGCCGAGCTTGACCTGCATACCGAGCATGTACTGGTGCACACCGGGCAGAACTTCGATTACGAACTCAACGAAATATTCTTCGAACAGCTTGGCATCCGCAAGCCGGATCACTTTCTCAATGCTGCTGCGCCGCATCCCGCCGCCGCCATCGGGCAGATCATTGCTAGTGCGGATGAGGTACTGCGCGCGGAGAAGCCGGATGCCATTCTTATCCTGGGCGACACCAACAGCTGCCTGTCGGTCATCGCGGCAAAGCGCCTGAAAATACCGATCTTCCATATGGAGGCGGGCAACCGCTGTTTCGATCAGCGTGTGCCCGAGGAGATCAACCGCAAAATCGTGGATCACACCAGTGACATCAACATGCCCTATACCGAGCACGCCCGTCGTTACCTGCTCAGCGAAGGCATTCGTCCTGATACCGTGATCAAGACCGGATCACCGATGAAAGAGGTGCTGACTTACTACATGAAGGGAATTGAAGCTTCCGATGTGCTTTCTCGCCTCGAACTCGACGACGGGAAGTACTTCGTTGTTAGCGCCCACCGGGAAGAGAACGTGGACGACCTTGCCAACCTGCAGAACTTGTTGCAGTCGCTGCAAGCGCTTTGGGATGCGTATCGGCTACCGGTCATCGTCTCCACCCATCCGCGTACTCGCAAGCGTCTCGAGGATGCGGGCTTAGGTCAACTCAACGGGGACGTGCGGTTCCTCAAACCCCTGGGTTTGCTTGATTACGTGCGCCTGCAAATGGGCGCCCGGTGCGTGGTGTCGGATAGCGGAACCATCACCGAGGAATCTTCGATTCTGAATTTTCCGGCGATCACCATTCGCAGTGCCCACGAGCGGCCCGAAGGCATGGACCAAGCTGCGGTAGTCATGTCCAGCCTTGACGCGGGCCAGGTAATGGCCAGTATCGATATGGTCGTCCGTCAGCACGGCGATGGCGTCAGGGCCTTCACACTGGTACCGGATTACGATGTGGACAACGTCTCCAAGAAGGTAGTCCGCATCATTCAGAGCTACACAGGGTATGTGAACCGCTATATCTGGCACCGGTAGCCTCGATTGCGCCGTGCCCACAATGCCGTTGCTTTCAGTTCTGGTACCCGTATATAACCGCGACATAGCGCCCTTGGCCCATGCCTTGCTGGCGGAAATTCGTGGGCAGGACATGGGACACCAGGTGGAAGTTGTATTTGTTGACGATGGTTCCTCCGATCGGGGATTAGCTACGGGGAACCGCCACGCTATCGAATCTCTGGGGGTGTCCTGCCTGCGTCTGCTGGAATTGCCGCGCAATCTGGGGCGGGCAGGCGCCAGAAATCGGTTGATGGCTGAAGCGCAAGGCGAATGGCTGCTGTTTCTTGATGCCGACGTGATGCCGGACCGGGAAGACTTCCTCCGGGCCTACCTGGAGCACTGCCGATACGACTCGGCAGTGGTGTGCGGGGGCATCAGCTACGCTCGCTGCCTCGAATCGGAGCCAGCCTATTCCTTCTACCTTTTTTATGGTCGTCGGGTCAGCGTGGCGCCGGCGGCCACGCGAAACCGTTGTCCGTGGCGCTGGCTATTTACCGCGAATGTCATGGTTCGGCGCGATGTTGCTACAGCGGTTCCTTTCGAAGAGCGGTTTCAAGGTTACGGCTACGAGGATATGGAATGGGGAGTGCGCATAGGTCAATTGTATGGTGTTGTCCATATTGACAATCCGGTGACCCATCTCGGTCTTCTGACCAAGCAGATGCTGCAGGAGAAAATCCGTCAGGCGGCCCCCAATCATGTCTTGTTCGAGACGCTCCACCCGGATGAGGCCGGACAATTGCGTTCCAGTCGCCTTGCCCGCCGGCTCGTGGCGCTGCCCGGAGGAGCGCTGGAGAAGTTTGCCGACCTGGCGGGACGCCTGTTCCTCGCCTGCGATTTCTCGAATGCGCTGGCGCTGATATTTTTTCAGTCAGAGAAAGCGTTCAGAATAGCGCTGGAAATGCGGCGGCTACGTGCCTGAGTCAATCGGATGGAGATGCCTCGACCGCATGGCGCCCTCGACAGGAACCGGCCCCGGTCCTTTGGTCAGGTTGATATGCATGTTCTGATCGTCAGCCAGTATTTCTGGCCGGAAACTTTTCGCATTAACGACATTGCGGCAGATCTTGTGCAGCGAGGTCATCAGGTTTCCGTCCTCACAGGCTATCCCAACTACCCGTCGGGGCGGCTTTTCACCGGCTATCAAATGGGTGGCGTGAGTCGTGAGGTGCAAGCCGGTGTGGAGATTATCCGCATACCTCTGGTACTGCGGGGTGAAGGGGGAGGCATGAGGTTGATGCTCAACTACCTCTCGTTCGCTGTGGCTGCCACGCTGCTCGGGCCCTTTTGGTGCCGTGGCCGCTATGACTTGGTTCTCTGCTACCAGCTTTCGCCCTTGACTGTCGGCCTGCCCGCCGCCGTGCTTGCCGCCTTGAAGCGCATTCCCATGCTGTTCTGGGTGCAGGATTT
>JAGVEK010000132.1 GCA_020058315.1 Candidatus Zixiibacteriota bacterium | reverse complement strand
TGCGATGACCAGGCCCGGGCCGCAGGGGAGGCTGTATTCCGCCCACCGGCATCGCGCCGCGAGGCACCCGGGGGAGCAGAATTTGTCCGTCCCATACGCTGTGGCATCGGGCTGCTGGGGCGGCCGGTGTCTGAGTATGGGCGATTATGTCACGGGGCTGGGGGCCACGCGGGGGGCGACCCGTGCCGGAGGGGGCTAGTGTTGCCTATCCTCTCTTTTATCAAGTTTGCTCACGTGGGCTGCTTGAGGGTAGCGTGAGGGCCCTCGTGGGCACATTTGCGAGCACATCATCCGTCATGTTCTTGCCAGCGACTAAGAGATGAGGTTTCGGTATCATCACCGTTCTCAACGAAGTTCTGGCAAGGCATGAAAGCCGGTCCGTACTGCCGTCGCCGGTACAAATCGCGGGCTGGATACGCTTATTGACCTTTGCGTAAGTAATGGAAACACTACTGCCATGGCGCGGACGGAAGATCCGAGGCACGCACGAATGAGCGGAGTTTGTCAGGCGAGCGCCGGACTCGGCGGGCACTGCCGTGCAGGTTGAGTCGAATGTCCTGTTTGCCGCGCAGGATACTGTTGCCCGTGTGCCGCTTGAAGTCGTTCCAGACCTGTTCCGCCGGATTGAGTTCCGGGGCGTAGGTGGGGAAGCGTTCGAGGTGAAGCCTGGGATAGGCATCCTGAACGGCCCTGATGTGCGGTCCCTTATGAATCGTGCCCCCATCCCACATGAGGATGACATGCCCGCGCAGATGGGTGAGCAGCAGTCGGAGAAACTTCGCCACCTGCGGGGCCTTGAAATTATCCTGTCGACACTGCACGTAGAGGCCCATTCGGGCGCGCTTGGACGCCACGGTAATCGCCGCGATCGCGGAGATGCGATCATGCCGATAGTTGTAGCGGACGATCGGCGTGCAACCCTGCGGACCCCACGTTCGACGGCGTGTCGGAATGAGCATGAAGCCGCTCTCATCGAGGAACGCGATGTGGGCGCCACGTCTTTGGGCTTTGTTTTATCGCGGGCCACTTGTGCCGCTTCCAATGGGCGATGGCCTCCTCGTCGCGTTGGATTGCGCGGCGTTCCGGTACCTGGCAGCTCCAGCCGCAGGACTGCAGCACGCGCCAGAGGTGGCTCGGATGATACTGCACGCCGAACTCCTTGCGGATCAGCGACGCGATCCGCTTCAGAGTCCACAGCTCGTTGGGGTAGCCGCAGGCTATGGCGCCTTGAAGAAGGAGCCGCAGGAGTCGCCCCTGCTGCCGCGCGCTCAGCTTTTTGGGCCGCCCTGGGACGGGCTTCGACGCCAACGCCGCGTCGCCGTGTGTCCTCCAGTCCTGCACCCATCGGTGGACCGACGAGACCGATGAGCGAACGCTTCGGGCGATCGCGCTCAATCCCATTCCCTGTTTCAACAACTCGATGGCGCGACGGCGCCGCTTCTCCAACGATACCGCCGATCCATGGGGTCTCATGCCCCATAGTGTCACATCTTTCCATTACTTACGCAAAGATCAATAGCGTCGACATCTCTCGCGGAGAAAGGGAATCGGTCATTGCCCGGAGGGCGCTGTATGCGGCTGTCCGCGGCCGTGCCAGAGCTCTCTGGAGGGCGAGGCTGGCCTTGAGTGTCTCGAGGCCCTGTTTGAGAACTAGAGGGGCAATTAGGTAGGCCTAATACTCCCGTCGATCAGTCGGGCGGAGTGAAACCGCGATTCGTCCCGGGACTCCCGGCCGCTACCGGTTTTTGCAGGCAAGCGGAGGCAATCGGCTAGAATCCCTAGGCGCTCGGGTGCTTCCGAATTAGGCGGGATCAGTCACTGGGAGAATTGACCGGATCTAGGATTATGGAGAGCCGATCGGCTGAGCTGAGCGTAAGCATGGGCCAGAAGGAGTTCAGCAAACTTGCGGTACTGCACGAATGGTCACCCAGGCCCTCGCGGAGGCGAGCTGGGACGAGATGACCCAGATTCGCATGGAAGTCAGTTTTGCGAAGGGCCGGATGACCGATATCATCGTGAACGCTTTGGGTAGCAGGTGATTATCTCGCCCGCAAGCATCCTGAAACTTCCGGTGCCCCTGCTTGTGACGGGGTCGGTCCTGGCACTTCTGGTAGTTGGATTTATCGCCTGGTTTCTTGTACCTGCAGCGATTTACTGGTTCCAATTACGGGCGATTCAACGCGGGTTGCGGACGCTCACCGCCAAGAGCCCTGTTTCCAAGCTCACTCGGATTTTTGCTGGTGATGAACGTCTATTACACCTATGGACGCAGTACGAGCAGACTCTCCATGAACAAACGGACGACCGCGAAGGACAGTCGATCATTGTTGCCGTCCGCAGCACGATCCCGGCGGAAACCTACTTCAACAGTCAGTATGTGGTTGATAGTCGGCTACGTACGGAGTTCTTTCGGCACCTCCCGGGCATCTTCACCGGTGTTGGCATCATCGGCACCTTCTCGGGTCTCATCACGGGCCTGCGACAGTTTCAAACAGAGTTGAACTCGGGCCCCGGGGCGTCCCAAGCACCCAATTCCATCACCGCTACAACCGCAGCCGTAACGAACCTGCTGCATGAGGTTTCGACCGCATTCTTGGTATCAGCGGCCGCCATTACTGCGGCAATGGCCGTTACGGTCATCGAGAAGCTACTAATATCATCGCTGTATCGCCGCACAGAGGAGATAGCTCATGACATCGACGCCCGATTCGACGCGGGCGCCGAAGAGGAATACCTCTCCAGGCTAGTCAATGCGTCCGAGGACTCTGCTAGCCAATCTAAAATACTGAAGGATGCGCTCGTCAATGATCTCCGTGAAGTGCTCCGAGAAGTGACCCATACGCAGATCAAAGCCTCGAAGGAAGACAACCAAGCGCTCGCTGCTGCCATCTCGGGTACCATCACGGAAGGTCTGAGCGGGCCGATGAGGGACATCGCCGGCACGGTAAAGACAGCCAGTGGCGATCAGTCTGCAACCGCGTCTCGGATGCTGCAGGATGTTCTTAGCAGCTTCAGTCAGCGGCTAAATGATCTGTTCGGCGGGCAGATCTCCGGCATCAATGAAGTGAACCGGGAGACGGCACAGGGCATGCGGGACGTTGTGCAGACCCTCAACGTGTTGGTTGCAAATATCGAATCGGCAAACGAGAAGTCCGGCGCCATGATGGCCAAGCGGATGGCAGATGCCATTGAGAAGATGGAGCAGCGCCAGGAGAGCATCAACAGCCAGACGGCGTCATTTGTAGAACAACTACGACAACTTGTTTCTACGTCGCAAACCGAGACAAATAGGAAGATGCAGGAAGCGCTGGCAGTCCTTGGACAGCAGGTGGGAGGGATAGTCGAGTCACTCAAGACGGTCAATGAGGAAGCTCTTGAAGGCAATCGCCGCCGCGAAGAGGATATGACCGACCGCACCACCTCCGCCGTAACGAACATCACGGGATCAGTTGATAGTGCTGTGAAAGAGATGGCTCTAGCCTCGGGACGAATGCAGGATTCAGTCGAGAGGATAGCGCAGGTCACCACCTCTGCGCTCGACAAAATGACCTACGGAGCAGACACACTAAACACCGCGTCCAGCAACTTTGCGCAGGCGGGTGACCGTGTTTCTGGCGCGATGGGTCAGGCAGCGACCGTCGCTGGAAAACTCACTGAGCTGACGGGGGCGATGACGGCAAGCTCGTTGGCGTTGCAAGAGGGGATCCGCGACTACCGCGCTCAGCGCGACGCGGTCTCGACCCTTGTGACCGAGTTACGTACGATTGTGGAGTCAGCGAAGAGTGAAGCAGGTCTTACGGAGGACATTCTGACCCGCATTCAGTCTGCCGCTGAGAAGCTCGCGGCGGCTCAGGTCCAGGCCGATCAATACCTAGATGGAGTCAGCAGGGTGCTCGGTGAAGCGCATCAGTCATTTGCGGATGCCACCACAAAAACATTGGACCGTGCGAATACCGAGTTCCACAAGAAACTCACCGCTGCCGTGGGCCTTCTCTCCGCCAGCATCCAAGAGTTAGAAATTACTCTCGGGCCAAAATAACGCATGCTGGGGGCAAAGATCGCGATTCGCCGGCGCACGAAGGATGAGGCAGAGAAGCCTTTCTGGATTTCCTTCGCGGACCTTATGTCCGCCCTCATGGTGCTCTTCTTGGTCGTGATGAGCGTGGCGCTGCTATCTGTTACAAAGACTCTCAGTGAACGGGAACTTCAAGAACAGCAGCTCAATCAGGATATCGACCTCATACTTGCGAGGTTCGTGGAAGCCACGAAACGGTTCCCAGGAATCACCGTAAACAGTAACCGGCGAGTTATTGATTTTGGTAGGCGCGCCCAGTTTGGCTTCAACAGCTCGTCCCTGACTCAAGAGCAACAGAGGCTGCTTCGGGAGTTCGTACCGGAAATACTCACCAGGGCGAACGATGAGCTCGGGAGACGTGTCCTAAAGCGGGTTGTCGTGGAGGGCTTTGCCGACAAGACGGGGAGCTACTTGAGCAACCTGAACCTAAGCTTACAGCGTAGCCAACGCGTGTTGTGTGCGATGTTCGGGAAGCCATTGCCGACCGAACGCGCGTTGACAGAGGAAGAACGGGAACAAATTCGGGCGCTTTTCTTGGTTGGAGGGTATTCGTTTAATGCGGCCAAGGACACTGATGAGGAGAGCCGCCGCGTTGAGATGCGTTTGGAGTTCCTTGGTATTGGCGAGCAGCGGCCTACGCCGACCGGGACCTCTCGCGGCAACCTCGGCGTTTGCGCTCTGAGCGATTGATGGAGTCGCTCTCGTTTCTCAGATCCATAGTCTCCGAACATGGAGCGCTGGGGACTAGAGCGCTCACGCCGTGCGACGAGATAGACCGACTCCTTGACACACTAGAAGCCCGAGCTAAATCAGCCGGCAACCAGCAGGAGCCGTTGGATCTACAGCGAGGGGCGGTTCAACGATTCTGGCAGTCGATGCGGCTAGATACCCTCAGGGAAGGTCGGCTTGTGTCGTTTGGGATGTGCTTAGCAAGCGAGCCTGACGGCCCGTGCATCTTGGAGGATAGCCTTCGGTTCTCGAAGCTTCTGGATGGCCTGGATCAGTGGGTGAAGGAACCGAGGCGGTATCGCCGGTGCTATCGAGGCCTGGTGGCGAACTACTTTGGTTATGACGTACAGCATCCGCGAACTCCTGCCTCCGGCAGGCAGAACTGGACAACGTTGCGGCAGTATCTTGGTGACCGCCTAAAGCACATCACCGACAGTGGAATCAACCCGGACTGGGTGACTTGCGCAGTAGAGCACCACGAAGTATTTGAAGATGCACCATGCAATCACTACGCACCTAGTATGTTGCGGGGCGAGACCGATGTGGTTGATCGCCTCCGGGTCAATCTCGGCATTGACGACTCATCGTGGTTCGTGCGCGAACTGGTCCTGGCACAAGTTATGGCAGCCGTTGAGGAAGCTGACGACAGATTCAAGGAGCACTTGCCTCGGCTGCTTGCAATGCTCGATTCCAATCTTGTCCTCCGTGACCGAGGACTAGTCCTACTGCTCGATCGCTATACGCGCACTACGCCGCGGCCGATACACCAGAACTTGCGCGATTGTGCCGTCGCTTGGTGGGGCAACCCCTGGTTGACGTCAAACCTCATGCGATGGGGCGGGGTGCAGCCGTCCACTCGGGCCATGGTAACCGAGTGGCTAAAGCTGGAATTCATCGAAGCATTCTTTACCTTGCTCGCAGAGGAAGGTGTTGGCGACCGCCGCCGCTTGGAGTTTTGGAAGCGCTATGTCCACGCGATTACCGAAATTCATTTCGCACTCGGCGCAGACGCCCGCTCATTCCGTTCGCGCGACTTCGTTGAGTTGCGGAAAAAAATGCTCGGTTTGACCGTGGAACTACAGGACACGGTCAGCTCGAACAATGCATTTGTAATGACTAT
>JAGVEK010000414.1 GCA_020058315.1 Candidatus Zixiibacteriota bacterium | reverse complement strand
CGACCGATGACCTCGAGAAGTTCGAGAAACGAATGGCAGAGATTGTCGCCGAGGATTCGCCATTTGTCCGGCGTGAGTGCAGCGTCGATGAGGCCCGGAAGACTTTCCAGGACCGCCAGGAGAAGTACAAGCTGGAGATCTTAGAGAAAATCGATGCTGGCGACGAGCAAGCCAGTCTCTACGGTCATTCCCGTTTTCTCGATCTCTGCCGTGGACCGCATGTCCCATCGACGGGCCGCCTCAAGGCATTCAAACTTCTGTCCATCGCCGGTGCTTACTGGCGCGATGCCGAAGGGAATCCCCAGCTTCAGCGTATCTACGGTGTTGCGTTCCCCGACAAGAAGCGCCTCGATGAATTTATCCAGCGTCGCGAGGAAGCTGCGAAGCGCGACCATCGGCATCTCGGCAAGCAGCTCAAATTGTTCTCGATCCAGGAGGATCTCGGTGCGGGGCTGGTGCTGTGGCATCCCAAGGGCGCGTTCATTCGCCGGCGCATCGAAGAATTCTGGTACCGCCGCCACCAGGCGTCGGGATACGATCTGGTCTACTCGCCGCACATCGCGCGTCTGCGGCTGTGGGAGACTTCGGGGCATACCGGCTTCTATGCCGAGAGCATGTTTCCGCCTTTTGATGTGGAGAACAACCCGCATCAGTTGAAACCGATGAATTGCCCGTTCCACATTCTAATCTATAGGTCCGACCTGCAATCCTATCGCGATCTGCCGATGCGCTGGGCGGAGCTTGGGACGGTCTATCGGTTCGAACGCGCCGGTGTTCTGCATGGGCTTTTCCGTGTCCGCGGATTCACCCAGGATGATGCGCACATATTCTGCACACGCGACCAGGTGGAAGATGAGATCTTCCGGACGCTTGAGTTCTGCCTGTCGATCTATTCGGCCTTCGGCTTCAACGATGTGGCCATCCATCTTTCAACCCGTCCCGCGAAGGCGATCGGGGACGAGGCCGACTGGCGTCTGGCAGAGAGTGCGCTGCGCAGCGCGATCGAACGGCGGTCGCTGCCCTATAAAGTCGATGAAGGGGGAGGGGCGTTTTACGGGCCCAAAATCGATCTGCATGTCAAAGATGCGATCGGCCGGTCATGGCAATGCGGCACAATTCAGTTTGATTTCAACCTGCCCGAACGGTTTGATTTAACGTATGTTGGTTCGGATGGCAAGAAGCATCGGCCTGTGATGGTCCACCGTGCGCTGCTTGGCTCGATCGAGCGATTCTTCGGGATCTTGATTGAGCATCATGCCGGCGTGTTCCCTGTCTGGCTGGCGCCGGAGCAGGCGACCATTCTCTCGGTCACCGATAAAGTGAACGAGTACGCAACGCAGGTGCAGCGCGAACTGTCCCAGTCCGGCGTCCGCGTACGCCACGATGACCGTCCGGAGAAAATCGGACTGAAGATCCGTGACGCTGAAACGATGAAGGTTCCATATATGCTGGTTGTCGGGGACCGCGAGTCCCTGTCACACACGGTGTCCATACGAGCTCATGGGGGTCAGGATCTGGGGACGAAATCGGTTGCGGAGTTTGCCGAACTGATCCGTGCCCAGGATGCGCCCATGGGAGAAAACGGCGCCTAACCATAATGCCCCGCCATGAGCGGGGGGAGGTATGTTTCCATCGCTGTTTCGCGTCCGCCTGCGGTTCGCATCAACAACCGCATTCGTTTCCCGCAAATCCGCGTGATCGGTCCCGATGGCGCTCAGCTCGGGATCATGGTCACCAAAGACGCGCTCCGCCAGGCGCAGGAGCAGGGGCTGGACTTAGTCGAGATTTCGCCCAACGCCCGCCCCCCGGTGTGCCGCATCCTCGACTTCGGCAAGTTCCAATACGATGAGGCCAAGAATGCCAAGCGTGCCAAGAAGAAGCAGCACTCCAGCCAGTTGAAGGAAATGCGTTTCCGTCCCAAGATCGACGAGCACGATGTCAACTTCAAGACCAACCAGCTGCGGGAATTCCTGATAGATGGTCACAAGGTCCGTGCGTTCGTCGAGTTCCGTGGCCGGGAAATGACCCATACCGAATTTGGATACCGTATCCTCGAACGCGTCAAAGAAAGTCTCGCCGACGTCGGCCTGCCCGAGCCATCCGTGCGCATGGAGGGCCGCCACATGTCGTTGATAATCAACCCCAAGCGCGCCCCGGTTAAAGCAAAAGATGATGATCGTCGCCCCGCCGAACCCAAAAAAGAGGGCCATCCTCTGATGCCACCCGAGGCGATCCCGCCAGCAGTTCCGGCCCCGACGGTTGCTTCCGAGGAGTTGTCGGCCTGAACCATCATACCTAATCGAACATCTCTGATCTGCTAGCCCGGACATCCGCCAGTGGCGGGTCCGGGCTTTTGCTTGGTGGATATTCGGTGCCCCAGGGCTTGCCTTGGGATTCGTGCCGGGTGCAGACAACGTGTGGCCGCGATCTTTGGGGCTTGTTGAAAAACCCCCGCGTATCACGACTCAGTGCCGCAGATGCCGCGAGATTGCTTCGTCGCCACCCCGCCTTCGGCGTCCGCCGCGGCGGACTCGCAACGACTGCTGAGACATGCGATT
>JAGVEK010000302.1 GCA_020058315.1 Candidatus Zixiibacteriota bacterium | reverse complement strand
GCGTGCCGGGGGAATTTTTGACGCGCACCATCTTCCCGCTGGGGATACTTGTCAAATCAGAGGTGCGCCGGATCGCTGGTGAACTCGGATTGACGAATGCCTCGACTCCAGAGAGCAGGGATGTTTGTTTCATCACGGATGGCAATCTCGGACGATTCATGCAGGAGCGATCCCTCCAGGACAACGCTTGCCCCACACCGGGACCGGTGGTCGATTCTTCTGGGCGGCTAGTTGGCCGGCACGACGGGTTCGAATTCCTTACAATTGGACAGCGTCACGGACTCGGGGTTGCCCTCGGTCGTCCACAGTACGTGACAGCGATCTATCCGGAATCGGCGACGGTGACGCTGGGCGATGACGCCGACCTATACAGGCGCCGCTGCAGGATCCGGGACACCAATTGGTTTGTGCAGTCTCCGTCCACTGAATTCTCGGCGGCGGTGCAGATTCGCTACCGCCATGAAGCGGCCCGAGCGCACATCTCGATCGCTCCCGGTATCACCGAAGTTGTTTTCGAAGCTCCGCAACGCGCCATCACACCCGGCCAGTCTGCCGTGATTTACAGCGAGGACCGCGTCCTGGGTGGTGGCACAATCTGCGCCGCCGGTCCAGACTGACTGATCACACAGCCCTGGCGCGGCGAATTCTATGTGAACAAATCGTAGAACGTCGCTGATCCCAGCGCTTCCTGGGTGATCGGCTCGAATGTGTCGCCGTGCCAGACCAGAAGACAGCGGCGGCATACCAGCACACGAGAGCGTCGTTCCAAGACCTCGAGCTTCACCCGGCACATCGGACATTGGCGGGGTTTTCGCCGGATTTTCATCAACACCACCAGCCTCCTCTCAGGTTCGTCGGAAGAACATCGCCAGCGAGCACGCCGCGCCGAGAATCGGGAACGTCTTCGTCGGTGACCAGCAGGGGACAAGCATCAGCAGCACGACTGTCAGCACAGCCGCAGGAAATACAACGAACCGGAGAATGTTGAATGTGATTTTCGTTGCCTTCGCAAGGAGGAGCAGCATCAGACCTGCGATCAGGCCCCAGAACACATATTCGCCCAGAATACCGAAGCGGCCCCGGATCACTAGATCCAGAGCCGTCAGACGTGTCCACAACGCTGCCAGAACGATCTGGACAGAGCCGAAAATATAGGCAAGCAACCCGGCGATCATTGTGAAGTGCTCAACTCTTGCAACCCGTTAACCGGTTCTGTGTCAATGGGCTCGATTGTCAGCGACGATTCGCCGACCTCCGTCAGCCCGTTCATCCGTTCGGTGAGAAAATTCCGCGACGTGATCCATTTCTGAGACTGGCGCATGATCTCCTCGTGGCTCGACTCGTCCTCCCAATCCACCACGAGGTTGTCGATCTGTTCGCCATGCACCCGAAGGTTATCCATGCTCAAGATGTACCGGACACGCATGAGGTTTGTCCTTTCGCCGACAGATGGATCAACAACGTCTGGTCCATCATCCCATGAGGCAAGTGGAGTGCCGATGGACATTTGACCTGGTGTTCGCGGGTTCCTCCAGGGATAACTCATAGTATAACAGCAGGATACGCGGGGTGGCGCGGTCGTTCCCGCTGCATGTCTGTCGGCTTGAACCCTCGGAGACACTGAGTGTTGTAGGACGTGCCCCACAATCTGTGGCAGCCACGCCAAAAGGTTCGGCTGAGGCAGGGCGCATGCTCAGAGCCAGACCATCAAACAGAAGTCGCGGCGGCAGCGCGGGTCTGAAGCGGCTGGGTGCCACGGGTCTTCAGACCCGCGCGGAAGCGGCGGGCAAAACCGGTCACTTGGGGAACGGGTCTGAAAACCCGTGGCACCACAGGTGAGACAGGTTATGAGATCGTCGCGACAGCCTGCGACTGATTAGAGAAAAGCAGGATGAATCTGCGCCACCTGTTCGTGCAACGCGGCCCGGTACAGAAGTCCGCCATGTTGCGACCGGCGCATGATCGCACCGAACACCGCGAACTCGTCCGGGGTCGCCCAGCGCGCTTCACGGATTTCATGATGATCGGTGGGGGAGAGGATCCGATCTTGAGTTGTCGCAGAGAACACCAGTGAGTGCCATTCAATTTCGGGCTTCCCACTGCATTCAAAGATCACGGTGGTCGCGAGCAGGTGATCGCGCAGTTGGATGCGCAACCCCGTCTCCTCGAGTGCCTCGCGGGTTGCCCCGGCTTCGAGTGACTCCTCTGGCTCCAGCCCGCCTGAAGGCGCGCGATACAGTCCCGGTGGATAGAATGGCTTGGCGATCACTGCGATCTTTCCATCGCCCTCGATGTAGAGCGTAATGTCATGCCGCCGCCCATGTTTCTGGCTGCCGGAGATGATGGCATAGTCCTCGGGATTAACCGTCTGCTGGTGGGCCCACTTGCGCGGAGTCCCGTACCGCGCCGCCCACGATTCAATGGTCTGATCGGAAACAAACATTTGCCGGGAATTCCGGTATGGTCCGCAGGGAAAATACTCGATAGCCCGTACGAATCCTGACGGTCACTTCGTGTTTGTTGAAAAGCACAGCATCGTAAACAGCCCCAGCGCGATGATCTCTTTCGTTGCCGGATTCCTGACGCTCACTTCCGCGACACAAGTTCGCCGCCCCAGATGCACGATACGCCCGGTGGCGACCGCCTTGCCGCTCTTGAACGGCGCCAGGAAATTCACTTTGAACTCGATCGTGATGACATCCATGCCATCCGGTACGCTCGCCAGCGCGGCGAATGTCGCCGCCGTGTCCGCCAGGGATGAAATTGCGCCGCCGTGGACGATACTCTGGTACTGGTGCAGCTTCACTGCCCCGGTCATACTGATCTGTGCTTCCCCCGGCACGAGCTTGACCAGTTTCATCCCCAGGAGATTCGGGAATGGCACACCCGCCATTCGCTCACGCAGCATCCGGCGGCGCGTCGGGGACAGGGCCTGCTTCTTTTCGT
>JAGVEK010000516.1 GCA_020058315.1 Candidatus Zixiibacteriota bacterium | reverse complement strand
TTCCTGATCCCGACGAGTCTTGAACTTCATCTGCCCACTGCGCTGAAAGCCGGGGTGGTCATCTACCCCGAGGGCCGGACCATTCCGCTCCTGAACGACAGGATGTCGGTCTACGCGAGCGGCGCGACGTTTATCGTTCCTGTGATCATCGATCTATCGGCGCCGGCCGGTGAGCTTGAGGCGGCCGGAGTCTTTCGCTATCAGGGTTGCGACGACCGGTCGTGCGTGGCACCCGCGGACCTGCCTCTGAAGTGGAAACTGACCGTGGCATCGCAGCGTGGGAGCATCCTCCACTCTGGTATTTTCGCATCTGTCCTGGGGGGGGCAGCCATTGCCGAGACAAGATCAGTTTCCCAGCCCACACCGATGAACACAACCAGCGATCTTCAACGGTTGATTACGAAGTATGGTGGGTGGGGATACGTGCTGGCGTTCCTGCTGGCATTTGGCACCGGGCTTCTGCTCTCGTTTTCACCCTGCACTTATCCTATGATCCCAATAACCGTCTCGATCTTTGCCGGTCAAGCCAGAGGAATGGGACGCGGCTTTGTTCTGTCGCTCTTCTATGTGCTGACTATGGCGGTCGTCTATGGCATCATGGGAATGGTTGTCGCGACTGCCGGTGGCGTATTTGGCGCCTGGCTGGCTCATCCCGTTGTTGTGAGTGTAATCGTTGCGATCTTCGTTGTCTTCGCCCTGTCAATGTTCGGTCTGTATGAACTGCAGGTTCCGCTGGCCCTGCGCAACAGGATGGCAGGCCGGGGTGGCAGCGGGATCGGCGGCGCAATTGTCTTGGGTGCCGTGGCAGCATTGGTCGTCTCGCCATGCGTCGGCCCGTTTGTGGCGGGCATTATGCTCTATGTGGCAACGACCGGATCGGCGCTTCTCGGATTCTTCATCCTGTTCACATTCGCCCTGGGCCTCGGGACATTATTCATTCTGATTGGGACATTCTCCTCGGCCATTCAGTCGCTGCCCAACGCGGGCGTCTGGATGGAATCGGTGAAGAAGTTCTTCGGCTTCGTGCTGCTTTTGATGGCTCTCTTCTTCCTGCGCACGCTGATTTCCACCGAACTGCTGGCGCTGTTGACCGGTCTGCTCCTGATCGTTTTCGGGGTCTTTGGTGGCGGGCTGGACCGGCTGAAATCGGAATCGAAATTCTTCGCCAGGCTCAAGAAGGCTGCGGGGATTATTGCCCTTGTTTTGGGGGTCTATCTTCTCGGGGGATATCTCTTGACCACCGGCTTGGTCTGGCCCCCGGTAGATCTGCACAGTGTACTCCCCGGTTCATTGTGGGGAGTGTCAGAAGACAAGATCGCCTGGGTGACCGATCTCGATGCAGGACTTGCAGAAGCGAAAGCGAACGGCAAACCTGTGGTGATCGATACTTGGGCCACATGGTGTGCCAATTGCCGCAAGCTGGACAAGTCCACCTGGTCCGACGATCAGGTTGCGGCGGAAGCCAGACGATTTATCTCCTTGAAACTCCAGTTGGAAAAGAACGATTCGCCCGAGACTCGGCACTTCCTGCAAGTTTTCGAACTCAAGCAATACTCCCTGCCCACAATCATCCTGATCGATTCGCAGGGCCGCGTGCGCGATGTCATTCAGGGGTTTGTCGGACCTGATGAGATGCTTAAGCGCATGCAGGCGGTGAGATGACCTGCGAGGGTGGAACGCGCAAGCCTGGGAACGCCACTCTCCTGAGTGGCGTAGTGAAGAGCGCCAATCAGGAGATTGGCGGTCCCGGCACTTCCGGCACTTTCGAGTGGCACAGCAGGGGCTATCTGCCGCATTTCGATGGTCCAGAACTGACTCAGCATGTCACATTCCATCTCGCCGACAGTCTGCCCAAGACAGTTGTAGCGAGCATGGAAGATGAGATCCGAATTCTGCCCATAGCAAAGTAGGATGTGGAGCGGCGCAAACGCGTAGAAGATTGGATAGACTCCGGACACGGCTGCTGCATCTTGCGGGAGCCTTCCGTGGCGTCGATGGTGCAGGGGGCCTTTCAGTTCTTTCACGGCCAGCGCTACCGTCTGCTGGCGTGGGTTATTATGCCGAACCATGTGCACGTCCTCTTTGAGCCGTCGAATGGCTGGACAGTGGCGAAGATCGTAGCGTCGTGGAAGAAGTTCACCGCGAGAGGGATTTGTGATTACCGAAAGACCGAAAAGGCCAATCGGGAGATTGGCGGTCCCAGAGAAGAAGAGAATCGCGCGCTCGGCACGGCCGGGAACGCCAATCTCCTGATTGGCGACGCTCCCCAACCCATCTGGCATCGCGAATACTGGGACCGTTTCATCCGAAATAGCCGCCACTTCCACCAGGCAGTAGAGTACATACATCAGAACCCGATGAAGGCGGGATTGGTCGCGAGGGCTGAAGATTGGCCGTGGAGCAGCGCGTCCGCGAGACTCCAAAAAGCCAATCAGGAGATTGGCGTTCCCGGCGAGAATTTGTGAACACCATCGGCCCCACCGGCATCTCAGATGTAATCTACGTCATCGCAACAGCTTTCAGTAGCGACCCGGACCCGATCAGTCCGTGCGCCCCGTAGGCATACTTGCCCACACGACGTACATTGCCTTGACCTTTCATTTGCCTACAGACACGCCAGACCGTTACTTCGGCCCCGGAGAACTCCGGTGTCCCGATGTCCCAGCGACCACGATTATACTTGATTGACGGAACGGCGCTCGCCTACCGGGCGTATTTCGCCTTCATCCGCGCCCCGCTGCGCAACTCCAAGGGCGAGAACACATCCGCCATCTTCGGCGTTGCCAACTCGCTCCTGAAGTTGCGCCGCGAAGAGAAGCCTGATTACTGGGCTTTCGTCTTCGACCGCCCCGAGCCGACATTCCGCCACGAGAAGCACGAGGAATACAAAGCCACACGTGCCCCCACGCCGGATGAACTGATCGCACAGTTGCCTCGGGTCAAGGAGATTGCCGCCGCAATTGGCTGTCCTTTGGTCGAGATGGCTGGGTTCGAGGCCGACGATCTGATCGGCACACTGGCCGAGCAGGCCGTGGCTACCGGCTACGATGTCGTCGTTGTCTCGGGCGACAAAGACCTGATGCAACTCGTCGGCGAGCATGTCAAGATTTACAACCCGCGCAAGGGTGGAGCCGAAATCGAGTGGCTCGACGCTCAGGGAGTCACCGACAAGTTCGGCGTGCCGCCGGAGAGAGTGCGTGATGTTCTGGCTCTGATGGGTGATACGTCTGACAATGTCCCCGGCGTCCCCGGTATCGGTCCCAAAACCGCGGTCGAGCTGATCAACCAGTTTGGCGATCTCGAATCGGTCCTGAAATCGGCGCCACAGATCGCGCGAGCTTCTTTGCAGGAGAAACTGGTCAAATACGCCGACCAGGCGCGGTTCTCGATGGAGCTCGTGACGCTGAAAATGGACTGCCCGATTGAATGGCAGCCCGAACGTTTCCAGGCCGCCACATTCGATGAGAAGGCGGCGGCACGTCTTTTCGCCCAGATGGAACTCAAGTCGCTGATCAAGTGGCTTGGACCAGATCTGGCCACTACTCAGCCGGAGACTCACGAGACGGTCGAGGTGTCTGACAGGGCGGGAACCTACCACCAGGTTCATTCAATCAATGAGCTGGCGGAACTTGTCGATCAGATGCGTGCGGCGGAATGGCTGGCGGTCGACACCGAGACGACATCGCTCAACGCGTTCGAGGCCGAGCTCGTCGGAATTTCCATTTCCTTCTCAGAGGCGGTTGCGTACTACATCCCCGTCGGGCATTCAGACAAAGGAGCGAATCTTCCGATCGCGGCAGTCCTCGACCTGTTAAGGCCGGTTCTAACTTCCGACCGCCCGCGAAAGATCGCCCAAAACGTCAAGTACGATGCCGGAGTATTCGCCCGGCATGGAATTGAGTTGGTCGGTGTCGGTTTCGATCCGATGCTGGCTTCTTACTGTCTCAACCCGGAGACACGTTCGCATGGCCTCGATGCCCTGGCGCAGGGCTATTGCGGGCACACCATGCAGCCGATTGACGAGTTGATCGGAACCGGGAAGAAGCAGATCAGCTTCGCCGATGTACCGGTGGACAAGGCCACGTATTACTCTGCCGAAGACGCCGACTACACATTCCGCCTGTTTCACGTTCTTTCGCCCCAGCTCCCCCCGGCTGGCGTGGATCGGCTTTTCACCGAGATTGAACTTCCCCTCGCCCCCGTGCTGGGACGGATGGAAAGCGCCGGCATCAGAATCGATCCGGCATACCTCAGCGACCTGTCACGGCTGATGCAATTGCAGATTGATGGCTTGATCGGAACGATTTACGATCTGGCGGGAGAGGAGTTCAATCTCAATTCACCCAGCCAGCTTGGACACATCTTGTTCGACAGGCTGAAGCTTTTGTCCAGTCGCAAAACCGCCAAGACAGCCCAGCGAGCCACCGATGTCGGCGTGCTTGAGAAACTCGCGTCTGAACACGAATTGCCTCGTTTGATGTTGGAGTACCGGCAACTGGCGAAATTGAAATCCACGTATGCGGACGCCCTGGTGGAACTGGTGAACCCGCGAACTGGCCGCGTCCACACGTCATTCAATCAAACCATTGCGGCGACCGGGCGATTGTCCTCGACTGATCCAAACTTGCAGAATATCCCGATCCGCACCGAGGAAGGACGCAAGATCCGCAGGGCGTTTATCCCGCGTGACGAAAATCATCTGCTGCTGGTGGCAGATTACTCCCAGATTGAACTCCGGCTGATGGCGCACTTCTCGCAGGACCCGACCCTGCTATCAGCGTTCAGGGATGCCGCCGATGTCCATGCCCGTACAGCGGCCGAGATTTTCGCAATCCCCGAAGTGACGGTGTCCCCCGAACAGAGACGCCTCGCAAAGACGGCGAATTTTGGTATCATCTACGGAGTGTCGGCCTACGGCCTGTCACAGCAATCCGACATGGGGGTTGGCGAGGCTAAGACATTCATCGACAACTACTTCCGGCGCTACCCCGGCGTCAGACGCTTCATCGACGGCACGATTGCGCAAGCCCGTAAGGATGGGATGGTGAGAACCCTCTTTGGCCGCAGACGGTTTCTTCCCGATATGACAGCCTCGAACCGCCAGCGGCGCGAATTCGCCGAGCGAACAGCCGTCAATACGCCATTGCAGGGCACCGCCGCCGATATCATAAAGAAAGCGATGATCGAGATCGATCACCAGTTGAGAGAGAAAAAGTCGGTGATGGCGCTCCAGGTGCACGATGAACTGGTTTTCGACGCGCATCGATCGGAAGTCGAATGGCTCGGAAAGATGGTAAAAGATACGATGGAGAACGTCATCAAGCTGGACGTTCCCTTGGTGGCGGATCTTGGCACCGGCCCGAATTGGCTGGAAGCAAAATAGAACTGTACGAACTGGTCGTGTGCTTGGCAGAGATCTCCAAAGAACGGATGGACTTGGTTGTGCGTAAGGCGACGCGCTGTTGTTCAATACGAGACCGTACCTCAGAGGGGTGTGGACCTTTCACGATGAAGAATTGTTGCAGTAGATCGCACGGGAGGGCCGGCTTTCAGCCGTGCCGCGCGCGCATGGTGCGCCTCTATGGCCTCGTCTTTTTGCCAGCAGGTCTCAGACTGGCCAGTCGATTCCGGACCGCAGCCTTTGCTGTCTTGCTTATCTGCCTGCCGCAGGCGGTGGTGTATGGGAGCAAACAGCCCGCCCCTCCAAATGCCGATTCCATCCACTGGGCGGCGTGGGATACAGTTCTTGGCATTGTGAGCGATGTGGCCGCCGCACGCTACTCGTTCTATGCCTATCGCAGTCTGGCTGTGCCGTGCCCGGAGATCTACTTGAAGTCCGACGCCCTTTTCTCGGACATCGTGAAGAGCATCCCCGGCAGCCAGGCGGCTTTCCATGACCGCGATCCACGAAATTTGGAATTGTACCGGCGCCTGCAGCGCGGCGAGCAAAAAGGACCATCATTCACCTGGGATCAGCGCTCTCTTGACCCATCCAGCGTCCACGATTCGCTGCCGGGGCGACCCGGCGTTTCCTGGCTGGATCGTCGTCTCCCCTCGGCGGCCGTGCTCCTTCGCACGTTCTCGCCGCGCCTCTCGACCCTGGAGGCGGCATCCCTCCTTTACACCCAGTTGCGCCAGACTGGGCGTTCTGACAGTGCGCTGTTCGTCATTGTGGACTCGGCTGGCCGGGGCCACCTCGCAGACGGTGGCCACCTGATATCAGTCCAAAACGCATTACAGTTGGATGACGACCCCGCTACCATTGTTCCGGTCCTGGTGTTCAACGAACGAGTGGTATTCTATCCTTTGTTCGGTCGTGATGACCGCGCTTTGGACTCCGCACTTGGCAGTCTGGTCGGCAGAATGGCATCGCCTGTGCTGCCATCGCTGACGCTGCTCGACCGGGTACGCCTCGAAAGGCTCCGCCTTTCGGCGGCGCTTCCGACCCGGCAGGCCAGGGATTGGGCAGTAATTGCCGCCTGTGGTGCCTTCGGGATGTACAATTCCGCGCTGCAGAAGGCCTGGATTTCCTGCGGGGGCGACACCGGTGCGATTGGCGCGATTCGCGAACGTGCCATGGCGCGAACTACGATGTACTGGGCTGACATGTTGAGTTTCCCAGCCGCGCAGATGGCGGCTCTCGCGGACCCTGGTAGTTTTGCCGGAGTGGCTTCACGGTGGCAGTCGCGGTATCTGGAGTTGTGCGGCCGGCCGGTGACGATCGATGGCCGGAAGGTGACACCGGAGAAACTCGAAGCGTGGGGAAGCCTGTGGGCCCATGAACTGATGGATATTCCTTTCGATGACATCATCCGGACACGCGCGGGACAGGGTTCCTCTCAGTCACTGGCGATGTCGGCCATCCTTGACATGGTTCGACGCCCCCATTTCTTGCTTGAAATCGATCCGGGAGATCGAACTACGAACGATCAAAACTGGGTGATCGCGGCAGATGGAAACTGGCAATTCAATCTGGGAATCTGGACCCGGATCCTCGATACATTATCGGCCAAGGTCATGTTTCCGCTTCTCACTCTTTCTTACAGTTCCAAGGGCCGGTGGATCAGTTTCGGTATCGACGAGATTGCGACGGACAGCGACGATTTTGAGGTGGCCAGCGACTTGACCGAGGCTGCGCGTGTGCTTCGCACCGCCACGTTGCGCTTCCGGGCTCCGAAAAATCTGAGCACCTCCCTGAATGAGTTGATGATGAAGATTGAAGCGAAAGCGATTCCATTGCGCCCTCTGCCCTGGCCGGAGATGGGCACAGCGGCTGATCGCCCCTGATGGCGCAAGACCCCTTCGCACGCTGACATCCGCAGGATTCTCAGAACCTCATGGCCCATCCACGCAAATCGGGGAGGAGACTCCCGGTGATAGGGG
>JAGVEK010000346.1 GCA_020058315.1 Candidatus Zixiibacteriota bacterium | reverse complement strand
CGGCACCGGTTCATTTGTATCGCCCAATGGACTGATCATCACCAACCACCATGTTGCCTTCGGTGCCATTCAGCAGCAAAGCAGTGTCGATCAGAATTACCTGCACGACGGGTTCTACGCGAAGACACAGGCCGACGAGATTCCGGCCATCGGCTACGAAGCCTATGTCCCGCGCTCCTTCACCGACGTCACCGACCAAATCCTCAAGGCGACCAAACCGGGCATGAGCGATCTGGCGCGCTACCAGGCCATCGATCAGAAGAAAAAGGAGCTTGTCAAACGCGCGGAGTCGGCGGGCAAGGTTCGCTGCTATGTGGCGACCAGCTTCAGCGGCATGAAGTACCATCTCGTCACCTCGTTCCGCATCCAGGACGTGCGGATTGTGTACATTCCGCCGCAGGCAATCGGTGAATTCGGCGGAGAGACCGACAACTGGATGTGGCCCCGTCACACGGGCGATTTCTCCTTCCTGCGCGCCTATGTCACACCGGATGGTTCTCCTGCGACATACTCCGACAAGAACGTTCCGTACAAGTCGGCCACCTGGCTGCCAATCTCATCCGGGCCGCGCGCCGAAGGTGATTTCACCTTCCTGCTCGGGTACCCCGGCGGCACCCTGCGGTATCGTGATTCGTACTCCATCAGCGAGCACGTGAACCATCATTATCCCGACGACATCCAGACCATCGGTGATCTGGTCGCGATTATGGATGCCGCATCACGCGCCGACTCGATGGCCGCCATCCGCCTGTCCGGGACCATCAAGGGATACAACAACGGCCTCAAGAATTACCAGGGAATGTATCGCGGGCTTCTGAGATCCAATCTTCTCGAGAAGAAGCTGAAGCAGGATGCGGATCTCGCCACCTTCATTAATTCGGATCCCGGCCGGATCAAGAAGTACGGCAATGTGCTCCCCAGCATCAAGACGCTCTACGCGGATTTGGAAACGTACCGCCAAAAGGACCGGGCGATGAACACCTTGTCCATGGGCAGCACCTACTACGGTCTGGCGCGCCAACTGTACAAGTGGAGTATCGAGAAGGCCAAGAAGGACGCCGAACGCGAGCCGCAATACATGGATCGCAATGTCGATAACATGAGGCGCGGCATGAAGGACGTCCAATTCGAGTTGGTCCCTGCCGCCGACCGTAAGATGTTCGAGTACGCGCTCTGGAGAGTGGTGCGTCTGTCTGCGAACCAGAGGATCGCCGGATTCGATAAGGCGCTTAAACTGTCGCCGGGAGCGGACACCGCCGCCGTGATCCAGACGTTCCTCGCGGGCTTGTACGAAGGCACCAAGGTCAATGATCTCGACACGCGGCTGAAGATGTTCGACATGTCCAAGAACGATCTTCTGGCGCTCAACGATCCCTTTATCAGCTTGGCGCGTGATCTCTACGACGATGAAGAGAACCTCGTGACCCGCAACAAGACCTTTTCGGGCGCCGTCGATCGGATCCGTCCGCGGTACATTGAAGCCCTCGTCACCTGGCGGAAAGGCGGCATGTATCCCGATGCCAATGGCACCATCCGGTTCGCCTATGGCGACGTGAAAGGATACTCGCCGGCCGACGCCACGACCTACAAATTCATCACGACGCTGGACGGTGTTGTGGACAAGGAGACCGGGCAGGAGCCGTTTGCCAGCCCCAAGGAGCTTCTGGACGTCTACCGCTCCGGTGATTTCGGACGCTACAATGATCCTTCCATCGGCAGCGTGCCGGTCAATTTCTTGGCCACGCATGACGGCACCGGCGGAAACTCCGGCAGCCCGGTCATGAACGGCAAAGGCGAGATCATCGGCCTTCTCTTCGATTCAAACTGGGAAGGGATCATCGGCGACTACTACTACGACCCTGTGGTCAAACGCAGCATCATCGTCGATATCCGGTATGCTCTCTTCGTTCTCGACCGCGTCTATCACGCCAAGCGCGTCCTCGACGAACTAATCATCCACTAAGCGGTCTTCGATTCAGGTGTGATCTCTCGCCCCTCTCCCTGCGAAGGGAGAGGGGCCGGGGGGGAGGGGCGTGGAGTGCGCGTACCAGTCCCCTCACCCCGACCCTCTCCCCAAAGGGGAGAGGGAGCTCGGCAGCCGAGTTGCCGTGGATACCATCCCCGTTGCCCAGTTTGCTTTCCCCCCCCCGTTTTTGGGAGAGGGGCCGGGGGTGAGGGGTTTTTAGGCGTTGACAGCCCTCTGGCCATTGCTAAGTTGACAGCGTGAAGTTCAAGCAGGAGGACATCGTGAATCGTGGTTTCTTTGTGAGATCCACTCTTGGCTTGTTCGCGATTCTTCTGCTTCTGGCCGCTCCGGCGTTCGGACAGCCGCTCGAATGGGAACCGGTGGCCCTGAGCGATTCGCTGGGGTTTGAAATCAACAGCACGCAGCGCGACGCCTATCATTTGTTCCCCGATATCGAACGATTTGTTTCGGCACGTTTCTTCACGAAGAATGGCACGGCATTTCGCCTGGAGTACTCCTGCCAGACGCCGCTCGGAACTTCCAAGATCATCAGCAGGCGCATCACGGCTACGGTGTGGGAGGTCACGAGGGCACACGTGAGAATGGTGGAGACCGGTCAGCTCAGACGGACTCAGCCATTACCCGCTACTTTGCCTGAACCCGAGTTGCAGTATCGCATGGCGCTCAAGTTCGCGGCGCTGGGGCGGTACGATGTCAGCCGTGCGCTGGTCAGCGACCTGTTGACTGAGTACCCCGCCAGCCCGTCGGCCAGTGAAGCTGCAACGGTTCAGAGGGACATCACCCGGCTCAGTGAAACCAGGAGAGTTCTGTTTCTCCCCGGAGGACTCCTCGACCAGAGCGGCCGCACCGATGTCATGGTGTTCTCAGGATACTACGGTCTCTGGGCGGGGATCGCAATCCCGACCTGTCTTCAAGCGAAGGAACCCGAGTGGTACGCGCTGGGTCTTATTGCCGGCGTGCCTGGTGCGCTGCTGCTGACAAATCGCCTGACGAGGGATGCGGACATCGGTCGCGGGAGAGCCTCCGTGATCAAACTCGGGGGCCGCTTGGGCACATGGCAGGCACTCGGCTGGTCCGGACTTGCCGACTGGGACGGCCGCGGTGTCATCGCCGCCGGGCTCGT
>JAGVEK010000325.1 GCA_020058315.1 Candidatus Zixiibacteriota bacterium | reverse complement strand
CCGGTGATCATCCCTCCTCGCTGGGAGAATTTGGTCTCATGACGAACGTCATCATTCCTGCAGCCGGAATCGGCAGCCGTCTGCGGCCTCATACCCACACCCTGTCCAAGGCGTTGCTTCCCGTGGCGGGGAAGCCAATCCTCGGCCACATTATCGATCGTTTGGTCGGAGTGCCCAATCTGGGGACTGTTTGGATTGTTGTCGGTTTTCTCGCCGATCAGATCCAATCGTATGTCACAACCCATTACGAACTCGATGTCCGGTTTGTTCATCAAAGCAACCTGCGCGGACTGGGCTATGCCATCCACCTGGCGCTCAAAGAGATTCCGAATGATGATCCCCTGCTGGTTATTCTCGGTGACACGATCATCGAGACCAACTTTGCGGCCTTCATGGCGGGCCCCCACGATGCCTTGGGAGTCAAGGAGGTCGAAGATCCCCGCCGGTTTGGAGTAGTGGAGGCGGAGGATGGATGGATTAGACGACTGGTGGAGAAGCCGGCAAATCCACCTTCCCACCTGGCCGTGGTCGGTCTGTACGGGATCCAGAGCACAAGACTCCTGCGCGAGTGTCTGGATGTGATCGTGACACGGAACCAGGCGGTGGCCGGAGAACTCCAGATCACCGATGCCCTGCAGTTGATGGTGGATCGGGGAAGCCGGATGGCAGCCGTTACCGTCGATGGGTGGTACGATTGCGGCAAGCTGGAAACGATGTTGCAGACCAACCGGCATCTGCTGGACCAGCGCGCCCAGCGCGTCACCGTCGACGGATCACTGGTGATTGCGCCATCCTACATATCACCGACTGCCCGTGTGGAGCACTCAATTGTGGGGCCCTATGCCTCGATCGGCGACCGTGCGGAGATCCGCGAGTCAATCGTGATGAATTCGATCGTTTCCGAGGGTGCGATCTTGCATCGCTGTGTCGTGGAGGATTCGATGATTGGGTCCAACGCCACGGTTGTCGGGGGCGCAGAGCACCTGAACATCGGTGACTCTTCCGAAATCGGATTCAAATTGTGATGGAAATCGAAAAAGAACTGTGACATCTCGTCTTGAGAACCAAGGAGAGTTGATGGTCGAAGATTTTCTGTTTACCTCCGAGTCGGTCACCGAAGGACATCCGGACAAAGTCTGCGACCAGATTTCGGATGCTGTGCTGGACGACGTTCTCCGGCAGGATCCCAACGGGCGCGTTGCCTGCGAGACATTCATCACTGTCGGGCTGGTCATCGTTGGCGGCGAAATCACCACCAAAGAATATGTCGACATTCAGAAATTGGTGCGTGAGTTGATCCGGGACATTGGATACACGGACAGCAAGTACGGTTTCAATTACAAGACGTGCGCGATACTGAACGCCATTGGGCCCCAGTCGGAGGACATCTCCCAAGGTGTCGATGTTGGCGGCGCGGGCGATCAGGGCCTCATGGTCGGCTTTGCTTGCCGGGAGACCCCCGAGTTGATGCCGCTGCCAATCATGCTGGCCCACAAGCTGACACGCCGCCTGTCGCAAGTGCGCAAGGAGGGCATTCTCGACTATCTGGGGCCGGACGGGAAATCGCAGGTGACCGTTGAATACCGTGCCGGGAAACCGGCCCGAGTCAATACCATCGTGCTCTCATCGCAGCATACAACCGAAATTCTGGATGCCACCGGCAAACAGATCACCGAGGACGCGCGCCAGGAAATCATCGCGGCTGTGGCAAGACCGGTGATCGATCCGGGATTGCTCGACGACCGGACAATCTTCTATGTCAATCCGACCGGCAAGTTTGTGATCGGCGGCCCGCAATGCGACACGGGAATGACCGGCCGCAAGATCATTGTCGATACCTACGGGGGGATGGCTCCTCACGGTGGGGGGGCGTTTTCAGGGAAGGACCCCACGAAGGTGGATCGCTCGGCGACGTATATGGCGCGCTACATCGCCAAGAACATCGTTGCGGCCGAGCTGGCCGAACGCTGCACCGTGCAACTGGCATATGCAATCGGTGTGGCCGAGCCGGTGTCCGTGATGGTCTTCTGCGATGGGACAGAGAGAGTCCCCAACGGCCGGTTGGAAAAACTCGTCCGCAAGCACTTTGATCTGACGCCACGGGGAATCATCGAGACTCTTCGGTTGCGCCGCCCCATCTTCACCCCGACGGCAGCGTATGGGCACTTCGGCCGGACGGAAGAGACATTCACGTGGGAGAAAACCGACAAAGTGGCGGACTTGCAGAAGGATGCGTGAGCAGGATTCCGTGACGAAATGCGGCGGCACACGAGGTGGCGTCAATTAGGCTTTGTGAAGGAGCCCCTCAGGGGCGGATCTGGAAGGGAACACACAATGGATCGCGACATCAAAGACATCAAATTAGCGGACAAAGGACAGTTACGGATCAGCTGGGCCGAGCGCAGCATGCCGGTCCTCCGCATGATTCGGGAGCGGTTCAGCCGGCAGAAGCCACTCAAGGGAGTCCGCGTCGGATGCTGTCTGCATGTGACGACCGAGACAGCGAATCTGATGGAGACTCTCAAGGCCGGGGGAGCCGAAGTGCGTCTGTGCGCCTCGAACCCGTTGTCAACCCAGGACGACGTCGCGGCCTCACTGGTTAAGCATACGAAAATCGGTGTGTTTGCGGTGCGCGGCGAGAATAACAAGACTTACTACCAGCACATCGCCTCCGTTCTCGCGAATCGCCCGCAGATCACCATGGACGACGGCGCCGATCTGGTCAGTGCGCTTCATACCAACGGCGATGCCGCCGGGATTTGGGCGGGGCTTGAGGAGACGACCACCGGAGTGATCCGTCTGCGCGCGATGGCGAAAGCCGGTGTGCTCAAGTTTCCGGTGATCGCGATCAATGACTCGGAGACCAAACACTTCTTCGACAATCGGTATGGCACAGGCCAGTCCACGATCGACGGCATCTTGCGTGCAACCAATCACCTTCTGGCGGGATCAAAGGTGGTCATCTGCGGGTACGGGTGGTGCGGCCGCGGCGTGGCCACTCGTGCCAAAGGCATGGGCGCCGATGTGATTGTCTGCGAGGTCGAGCCAGTCAAGGCTCTCGAAGCAGTGATGGACGGCTACCGTGTCATGCCCATGGCACAGGCAGCGCGCGAGGGAGACGTATTCATCACCCTGACAGGCGACATCGCCGTGATCCGCAAGGAGCACTTCGCGCGTATGAAAGATGGCGCGGTCGTCGCCAACTCGGGGCATTTTAATGTGGAAATCGACATCGAGGAACTCGAGAAGATGTCGGTGAAGAAGCGCGCCATCCGTCACGAAGTCGAGGAGTACACCCTGAGAGGCGGGAAGCGAATCAACCTGCTCGGCGAGGGTCGCCTCATCAATCTCGCCGCCGCCGAAGGGCACCCCGCCATGGTCATGGACATGTCCTTTGCCAACCAGGCGCTCGGTGTCGAGCACATCGTCAAGAATCGCGGCAAGCTCGCCTTGGGCGTGCACGCGATGCCGGTCAAAATCGACAAGGAAATCGCCCGTCTCAAACTCCACTCGATGGGCATCAAGATCGACAGGCTGACCCCCGCGCAGAAGAAGTACCTGGCCGAGTGGAAGATGGGGACATGATCGGCCCGGAGCCCTGCGCGATCCCGATTCGTATCACCCTCGGGTGATGCACGTGACAGCGGCATTGATCTGCGGGGGCGCGGTTCCCCTGCCCCTCCAACTTGCCGCGACAGAGTTTCCCTCGTGTTGCCATGTGGCGCAGCCGCCCTCGGCTGCGATACGCAGGCGAGGGCGCCTGCGCCGCACGACTCTACTTTCTTGACCTGAGCAGAATCAGCGCACCAACGACAAAGCAGACAATATCGGGTGTCCAGGCGGCCACCCATGCTGGGATGTCGCCATTGTGGCCGAAGGAACGGAAGACCTCAATGATGACGCGCAAGGCAAAAGCGATCATCATTGCGATGCCGAAGTTCAGCGCGGTTCCTGAGTGTTTGGTGCGCGCGGCGATTGGAAAGCCGATCAGGACAAGCAGGAAATTCAGGAAGGGATAGGCGATCTTGAGCACCAGCTCCGTACTCTGAAATGTGGGATCCCCTCCGGTCGCACGTATCCGCTCGATTGCCGCCTTCAGTTCGAAGTAGCCGGTGCGCTCCGGGTTGACCCACTTGCGCAGCAAATCGGTGGGAGTTTCGCGCCAATCAAGGAAGTCTCTGCTATCGAACGCTTCGTAATGCGTGGCCGAATCGGCGGTTGTCTCAAAGAGGCGCCTCTGGCCCGATTCGCCAACCCAAGTGGAGTCCCGGTAGCTGAGGTTGCGCATTTCGAGAAGTTCGGTCATGCGGCCTTCTCTGAAAGTCTGCACTGTGACGTCAGAACCGAATTGCTGGACGACATTGAAAGTCTTGAAGTAAAAGACCCGGCCATTCATACCGGGGGAGAAGAGACCCTGGTAGAAAATCTGGGAGGGTTTCGGTCCGCCGCTGAGAAACTGCTCAGAGAGGTCGGCACGCCGCTGCTCCATTAGCGGGTAGATTGTCTCGCCGGCGACCATGACCACGGCGGTGACCATTAGTCCAATAAACAGCAAAGGCATGGCGATGCGGAGGAGCGAAACCCCAGCCGCCCTCATCGCCAGAAGTTCGTTGCGTCGGCCGAGAAATCCGACGCTGAACAAAGTGGCTAGCAGCACGGCGATGGGGATGACGAGTATCAGGATAAATGGTGAGTAGTATATGTAGTAGAGCGCCACAAACTTCGCCGGAGCGCCCTTGTCGATGAACTTGTCGAGGTGTTCGACCAGGTGGACTACCAGGAATATCGCCCAAAACCCAATCAGGGACCAGACCAGACTGAACATGAACCGGCGCATGAGATAGCGATCGAGCCGGTTCATGGGGACGCCACCTTCTGTGTGACCAGCGGGGTGCCGTTTTGGGTCCGCATCGGCGGGCCGGCCCGTCGACTGGTCAGCCGCTCTTTGATCGCGCGAGGAAGGAGTGTGATTTCATTTGTAACCGACCAGAGCAGGACCAATCCAATCCCCCCGATGAGAATATCCGCCGACCACATCGCGGTGAATGGCGAAATGAACTCGCGGTCCGCGAGCTCCTCTCCTCCGATAAGGAAGGCCCAGTACACGAGAAACAACCCGAGCGAAACTCCGATGCCGACGCCAAAACCCCCACGGCGTGCAAGGACTCCCAATGGGCAGCCAACGAGCACAAACACCACGCAGGCCGCAGGGATGGAGTACTTCTTGTAGATTTCGATGAGATACTGGTTGATCAGGCGCTCCTGGCTGTCGACGGCGGCTTCCTCACGCTGAATGAGTGATGTCACACGGCGCACACGGTCCAAAGCCCTCTGCCGGATTACCGCACTGTCACCGGAGGGTTGGAATGTAACGTCCGCGAGGGGCAGGCTGACATCCGAGACCGCGGTCGCGGGTGCTGTGAGAAGGAGCGCGGAAACCATCGTGGAGCAGACGCGGTTGATCTCGCTGTGGTGCGGAACGATTGCCTGCCGCCAGGCGGCAATGTCCTCTTTCATCTGCGCGGATGACTTCTCGCGATCTGTGCGATAGTCCGAACTGGTGCGTGACCACTCGTCTTCCACGCCACCCAGGTAGAATACCTGCTGCTGGAAGGCCGTACGACGGTACTTGCGGGGATCAGCGGGATCCACCTCATGGATCTCGCCATCGCTCAGTCTCAGGATCAGTGTCCGGCCATCAGCGGAGTAGTTCATCACGCCAGTCTTCGCCACCACTGTGCGTGGTGCCCCTTGATCCTTCTGGTCGAAGATGGTCACACCGGCGATCGCGGAGGTCTTCTGGTCCATGCTCTTGATCAGCAGGTGATATCCGGGGATGCGATCTTCCATCACGTTTGGCTTCAAGTCGAGCGTCGGCCTCTTGCGCCTGATATCGGACATCAGGAGACGAGCCTGGTGATTCGCATCAGGGAGCACTTCGTTGTTGAACTCCACCAATGCAACCCCGAGCACCGCCGACAGAAGCAGGATGGGGGCAATGATGCGGTACAGGGAAACGCCGGAGGCCTTCATCGCGAGGATTTCAGAGTCAGATGACAGGCGGCCGAATGCCATCAGTGTCCCCGACAGCACTGCCATCGGAACTGACAGTGCAAGCATCCACGACAGATTCAGGACGAAGACCTGGATGATGACGCTCGTCGCGAGTCCCTTCGAGATCACCATCGAGACCACGTCAGGAACAAAATCGATGACAAGAACCAGGGTGATGACAACCAGTGCGAACCAAAAAGGGCCGTTGTGCTCGCGCAGGATGTAGCGATCGAAGCGTCTCACGGGCTGAATATAGACCGGATCACAGCCGGTCTCAACAGCACATCTCTGCGGCGCAAGTGCGATCCAATCAATCTGTGCTCCTCCTGTCGGCAGCTCCGTACGGGTGCCAGTCACCGCTGCCGATGTGATGCGAGCAGGGGGTTTTCCCTTGACTTTGACGTCCGGCGGGGGAACGTTAGGCGATTCCCGCGGTCGAAGCCGTTGGGGTGGAAAGGGATTGGGGCGTTCCGGGATGGCAATCCGGGAGTGGGAACAAGGTCAGAGAGTGGAGGCCTTCGTTGCTCTCCGGAAGCTGGAACGAAGGGAGTACCCGGGGGGAGAGCGTCTCTCGCTGGAGTTTGGGGATCAAAGCGGGCGCATTGAGGCAGTGATGTGGGAAGGATTCGACACGGCCATCGACGAACTGGAGGTCGGGGGCGTTGTCAAAGTCCGCGGGATTGTGGGGACCTACAAGGACCGGCCCCAGGTGCGTGTCGAGCGCATCCGTGCCGCGACGGCTGATGAAGCGCTCCCCGCAGATTTCCTGCCCCATTCTCCTGTCAGTCCTGAGGATCTCGAATGCGGGCTCGCCGCCTCTCTCGCAAGTCTGACCGATCCTGACCTGCGCGGGTTGATGGAATATCTGTTCACATCGGGTGACTTGCGAGCACAGTACCTTGCGGCGCCGGCCGGAAAGCTCTGGCATCACAATACGGTCGGAGGACTTGCGGAGCACTCATTGAATGTCGCACGGCTCTGCGAGTTCGCCTGCGAAATGTATCCGTATCTCGACCGGGATCTTCTGGTGTGCGGCGCCGTTCTGCACGACTTGGGCAAGATCGATCAGTACGAGGCCACCGCGATGTTCGACTATACCGATCAGGGACGGCTGGTGGGTCACATCAATACCGGCGACCAGAGAGTGGCGGCCGCCATCGGGGACATCCCGGACTTCCCGGCTGAAACCGCCATGGTTTTGCGTCATCTGATCGTTTCTCATCAGGGTGAATTCGCCAAGGGTTCTCCTGTTGTGCCGATGACTCCCGAAGCATTTGTGCTGCACTTTGCCGACGAGCTGGACTCACAGATGGGGGCGCTGCGGCGAATAGCCGATAAGACCGGTGATGCCCCATGGAGCGAATTTGTTAATCTGATCGGAAGGTATATCTACTTTGGACACCGCCAATCACGCAATGAACCGGCTGAAACATAGGAATTACGCATGTCATTCTTTGACTTAATATCCAGTGATATTGGGATCGACCTGGGAACGGCGAATACGCTGGTGTTTGTCCGCGGAATCGGAATTGTCCTGAACGAACCCTCGGTTGTTGCCACGGAAGTCAACACCGGCCGCGTGGTCGCGGTCGGCGCGGCGGCCAAGCAAATGCTCGGGCGGACTCCGGACGATATCCGCGCGGTGCGCCCGCTCAGGGATGGCGTCATCGCCGATTTCGAGATCACGGAGAAACTCCTCTCAGATTTCATCCGCCGCGTTGTTCGTCACCGTTACCTGATGAAACCCAAGATCGTGATCTCAGTGCCGTCGGGGATCACAGAGGTCGAGAAGCGAGCCGTTCGCGACTCCGCCGAGAATGCGGGTGCGCGCGAAGTCTACCTGATCCAGGAACCGATGGCCGCTGCCATCGGCGTGGGATTGCCCGTGGACGAGGCATCGGGCATCATGGTCATCGACATTGGCGGCGGGACGTCGGAAATCGCCGTGATTGCCCTCTCCGGCATCGTCAACAACAAGTCGATCCGCATCGCCGGCGATGAAATGAATGAGGCTATTGTTCTCTACCTGAAGAAGAACTACAACATCCTGATCGGCGAGCTGACCGCCGAGGAAATCAAGATTCGCATTGGCTCCGCCTTTTCTCTCGATCGCGAGGAGTCAATGGAGATCAAGGGACGCGATCTGATCGCGGGTGTGCCCAAGACCATGAAGCTCTCCTCCGTGCAGGTCCGAGAGGCGCTGACCGAGCCGGTCGATGCCATTGTGGAAGCCGTGCGGCAGTCGCTCGAACGAACACCTCCGGAGTTGTCCAGCGACATCCTCGACCGGGGCATCGTCCTGACCGGTGGCGGGGCGCTCCTGCGTGGTCTTGATAAACGCCTGCGCCAGGAAACCAACCTGCCGGTCAACGTGGCCGATGATCCTTTGACCTGTGTGGTCCGTGGCACGGGACACGTGCTGGAGAACATGGCCCAGTATAGCAAGGTGTTGATCCGCAGCCGCCGGGACTGATCACCGGCGGGATGGATTGTCCCGGTGGTTTCGGCGGAGTGATCGCTCGGAATGAATCCCATAACTCCCGAATCCATTGTCCGGTTCATGACGGATGGTGCCAGCCGCCCGGTGCGGGCGCGGGAATTGGCACGTCTGATGCAGATTCCCGAGCGTGACTATCCTGCCTTCCGCGACGCGCTGAAACGTCTCTTGAGTGAAGGGCGGATTGTCCTGCTCAAACGCGGCCGCCTGGCTCCCCCAGACCCGCTCAACCTGGTTCTCGGCACAATCATCGTCCGGCGGGGTGGACATATGTTCTGCCGCTCCGACGATCGTGAAGGAGTGCCACCGGAGATTTACATTCGCCCGCGTGAACGACTGACTGCCCTGGAGGGCGACCGGGTGATGGTGCGCCTCCACCCCGACCGCGATGGACCCTCTCCCGAGGGTGCAATCATCAAAGTCTTGTCGCGCGGCAGCACCCCAATATTGGGAGTGTTCCGTCGCGCCAAGCATTTCTGGTATGTCACCCCGGAGCAGCCCCATCCGCTGCGCGAGATCTACATCCCGGAGAATGCAATCAAGGGTGCTGAACCGGGACAGCAGGTGATGGTGATCATCACCGATTGGGAGGTCCCTGATCAGACCCCGACAGGAAAAGTGACGCAGGTCTTGGGATTCCCGGACGAACCGGGTGTTGACATTCTGCGGATCATCGCTGAGTATCAACTGCCGCAGTCTTTTCCCAAGGATGTTCTCGCCGAGGCACGCGCGTTCCCGGACGAAATTCCCGCCGCAGATCTGGATGGGCGTGAGGACTTCCGCAACCTGGTCACCTTTACGATTGACCCCGTCGATGCCAAGGATCACGATGATGCCGTCTCGCTGGAACCCGCCGCGGCGGGCGATGGCGGCTGGCGACTCGGTGTTCACATCGCCGACGTGTCGCGTTACGTGACCGAAGGCAGTGCCCTTGATCGCGAGGCGTACGAGCGTGGCACGAGTGTCTATCTCGTCGATCGGGTTATCCCGATGCTGCCGCAGAGACTTTCGAACGATCTGTGCAGCCTGCGTCCCAAGCGGGACCGCCTGACATTCAGTTGTCTGATCGATCTGTCGGCCGATGGGGAACTGAGACGTTATCGCTTCTGCCGTTCTATCATCCAGTCGCGGACCAAGCTCAGCTACGACGAAGTGTCTGACTACTTCTACAAAGGCGGGCATTCCAAAAATGTCAAGCCATTCACCGCGCAGTTGGATGATATGCGGGGCCTCTCGCAGTTGTTGCGCCAGCGCCGCTTCCAGAACGGCAGTCTCGATCTGGACGTTCCGGAAGCGAAGGTCATTCTCGATGATCAGGGCCATCCCGAACGCATCGAAATACGCCGCTCCGACCACTCACACCAGCTCGTTGAAGAATTCATGCTGATTGCGAACCAGTGTGCGGCTCACCAGTTCCTGCGCAAAAACCGTCCCTGTTTGTTTCGAGTTCACGCGCCGCCGGATCCGGAAAAGATGGAGGAGTTCGCCAGCTTTGCCACCAGTGTCGGGTACCGCTTTTCGGTCAAGGGTGGCGTGAATTCGGTGCTCCTGGCCCGCCTGCTCGATCGCATGAAGGATGATCCGCGTCGTGAAATGATCCACCAGATTCTGCTCCGGTCACTGATGAAGGCAGTTTACCAGCCGGATAACGTGGGGCATTTCGGATTGGCGTTCCCGCATTACGCGCACTTCACTTCGCCCATCCGCCGCTATCCCGACTTATGGATTCACCGGCACCTGGCGGGAATGCTGGACGGCACTTGGACCACAGCCCGGCAGCACAGCGCGCGAGCAGCCCTGCCCGCCATTGGCAAGAGGACATCGGAACGCGAGCGCGCCGCAGAGGAAGCGGAGCGGGAATCGGTTCGCATCAAGCAGCTTGAGTATCTTCAGTCGCGGCTGGGTGATGAATTCACAGGCCATGTCTCTGGTTTTCTGGAGTTTGGCTTTTTTGTGTCTCTGGAGGGAATCGGCGTAGATGGTCTTGTCCGCTTCTCGAGCATCGATGACGACTACTACACTTGGGAGCGGGAGGCATGGCGGGTGCGCGGACGGCGCACGGGACGGACCTTCAATCTTGGTGACAAGATCCAGGTCCGCCTGATTCGAACGGACTCCGAGCGCCAGGAAATCGACCTGACGCTGGCGGAGTCTCTGGTGAGTGATGAAACATCACGACCGCGCCGGGGCCAATCGGGCCGGAAGAAGAGCAAGCCACGTCCGTGAGTGCAGAGTTGATGTATGCGTGACTTCTTTCTTCCATTTTCCGCCCCGACCATCGGTGAGGAGGAGATCGCCGAGGTTGTGGATACTCTCCGGAGCGGGTGGCTGACGACCGGTCCCAAGGTGCGGCGTTTTGAAGAACAGTTCGCCGCGTACCTGGGCTGCCGTCACGCCGTCGCGGTAAATTCATGCACGGCAGCTCTGCATCTGGCTTTGGAAGCCGTCGGTGTCTGCTCCGGCGATGAAGTGATCACGACTCCGATGACGTTTGCGGCTACGGGCGAAGTCATCCACTACCTGGGCGCCAGACCTGTCTTCGTCGACATTGATCCGGTGACGATGAATATGGATGTTGCACTGCTGGATGAGGCGATTCAGCGATGCTCACGGCCCAAGGTGATCCTGCCCGTCCACATGGCCGGACTGGCGTGCGACATGGACGCGATCATGTCTCTCGCAGAGACTTATGGACTTCGAGTCATCGAGGACGCGGCCCACACATTCCCCACTCTCTACAACGGGAGGATGATCGGGACAATCGGGCATGTCACCTGTTTCTCATTTTACTCCACCAAGACGATTACGACCGGCGAGGGCGGCATGGCCGCGACCGATGATGATGCTCTTGCCGGGCGGATGCGCGTGATGAGCCTGCATGGAATCAGCAAGAATGCCTGGACGCGCTACACGGCGTCAGGCAGTTGGTATTACGAAATCCTGGCGCCAGGGTTCAAATACAACATGACTGACCTCGCGGCGTCTTTGGGGATCGCGCAACTGCGCAAGGCGGACGAGTTCCACCGGCGGCGGCAGGCGATTGCGCGCCGGTACACAGCCGCGTTTGCCCGCCTGCCGGAATTCATCGAGACCCCTGCCGACCCTCCTTCCGGTGGAGTTCATTCCTGGCACCTTTACATCATCAAGCTGCGGCTTGACCGCCTGACCATCGATCGCGACACGTTTATCGAGGAACTGAGAAGCGCGAAGATTGGGACCTCAGTGCATTTCATTCCGCTTCATATCCATCCTTACTACCGGGAAGCCTGGGGATACCGCCCGGAGGATTTCCCGCGCGCATACGCAACCTACCGCCGGGTGATCAGTCTTCCTCTTTACCCCGCTATGACCGATGCGGACGTGGATTCGGTCATCGATGAGGTCGTTTCGATCTGCCGGAAGCACGGCCGGTAAGATGGCAAAGCGCGCTTTTGATCTGATCTTTTCGTTCCTGGGTTTGATCCTGCTGTCGCCGGTCATTCTGGTCGCGGCCGTCGGCGTGAAGTGTTCCAGCTCCGGCCCCGTGCTCTTCCGGCAGGATCGTGTCGGCAGGCACTTCAAGATCTTTCGGATCTGCAAGTTCCGGACCATGCGCCATGATGCCCTCTCCGATCCACCCATCACGGTTTACGGAGACCCGCGCGTGACCCCATTCGGCAGGTTTCTCCGCCGGACCAAATTGGACGAACTGCCCCAGCTCATCAATGTTCTCCGGGGCGAAATGAGTTTCGTGGGGCCGCGTCCGGAAGTCCCCTATTACGTCGGGATGTTTCGGCGCGACTACGAGGAAATCCTTCAGGTACGCCCCGGCATCACTGATGAGGCCAGTATCGAGTTTCGTCACGAAGGCGCGATGCTCGCTTCAGCCGCCGCCCCGGAGGAATTCTATCTTAAGAATGTTCTGCCCCGAAAGATCGAACTCGCACGCAAGTACGTGCACAACGGGCGGCTGATGGACGACTTGTCGATCATCCTCCGGACACTGATGCACCTGTAGCGCTGTCATCGTTCGCCCCTGGAATAACGACGAGGGTGGCGATTCCCGCAGCCCTCCACAGGAAGAGGGAACGCATGGAGGCGGTTTCATAACCGCCATACGCAGTGATTTCGAGGTTCCACGGGTCTTCAGACCCGTGCTTTCTACGAGAGCGGCAACCGATGACGCACGGCTCTAAAGAGCCGTGGCACCAAGAACTCACAGTGTAATGAAACCGATTCTAAAGCTTCTTGACTGATTCAACGAACTGCTGAAAATCGTCGAGCGCCTGAATCATGGTTTGCTCAGGCCCCGTGATCTTGAAGAACACCGGTCCCTCCGGTGCCTCGACGATCGCGCCCAGCAACCGGAAACCCGGTTGGGGTTCTGATTTGGGCGACATCCCCCCGCCCATCGAGGCCAGGTAGATGCCGGACAGATCGATGGTCGTCACCTTGAGTCCGGCAATGGTATGATGATCGATCTTGGCGGCCTTGCGCGAATCAGCGCCGCCGGGCTGGCCGAACTGGCTGATCCAGCGCTCCACATTTGCATCGACCGCACCACCCTGTCCTGGGCCGAAGTAAAACACGGCGCAATCGGCCTCCTTGCCGCTTTCACCGATCACATAGGATGCCACGCGCATCTGACGCTCGCCGCCTGCTTTCCACGAGGCCGGTACGGTCCAGGTGATCCCGGCGGCACTCGAGACAGGTGCGGATGTCGTTCCATGGGGAGACGCAGCCTGAGAGGAGACACCCTCTTTGGGGGATTGTGTGGCGACGTCACTCTGCTTGACATCGGTTTTCTCAACGTTGGAATCGCGGCAGCCGGCAATCGCTATGGCGATGGCGACCACTGATGCCGACAGAACTCTGCGAAGCGCGTTACTGGTCATTGAAGTTACCCTTTCGTGGCGGAATCGATGGTGTCGCAGGACGGGTTGCTCAAGTCATGAGGGAACCGGCATCTCCTGCACCCCATGTGGCTCAACGGCAACCATGTCTTTGTGAAAGTACTTAGCGAGGTCATCCAGGCTTCCCTTTGTCAGGCGTCGTTCACAGCGCGTATGGTCTCCCAGACTTCCTGCCTATTCTGATCAGATAACCCGTGGATCATAGATTCTGCAAAGGGATCGCTGTCCGAATTGGCGGGGGGGACATGCGATCTGTTTTCTACACGACCGGATCAAAAAAGCGGGAGACGGGGTTCGAACCCGCGACCAACAGCTTGGAAGGCTGTGACTCTAGCCAACTGAGTTACTCCCGCGTCATGCGACCACGAGTATACGCCACGCCACAGCTTCGATCAATGCCAAATCACCCGGCCCAAATTCCCTAATTGCGGCGGATCAGCGCCACCTTCACACTTCCTTCTTGGACCGGTGTCTTGATCCAGAGGATGTAGATGCCTGATGCAACCGGCAGGCCATCATGATTGGTGCCGTGCCAAACAGTCGTATTCCCCCAGAACTCACCAGAGAACACCGGCTGTCCGGCCGACGTGAAAACCTCAAGATGGGAGGCTTGTGAAGTACTCGTATCAGGTGTCCCGATTCTCACCCATTCTTCCATCGGATTGGGCCACGCTTGAATCCCTGGGGAAGAGTAGATCCCCGGAAGTCCCGACGCCCGTGCGGCTCGGACTAATCCCCAGCCCGATTCGTTGTTCGGATGCGCCGACCCGGATG
>JAGVEK010000539.1 GCA_020058315.1 Candidatus Zixiibacteriota bacterium | reverse complement strand
TGACTCATCGGCATGGGCAATGGTTCCGTCGCTGGAGTAACCGTGCCGGGGATACAAGTGCGCCAGGAATGAACAACTGGCGGCAACTCCAGCGTGGGCGAGAGCATATCCTGAGTCAAGCTCGATGGCGCGCTCAAACATCTGCCGGGCAAAAAGGAGGCTTTTGCGGCGGCGCTGATGGAAGAACTGGCGTCCGCGCAAGTAGTAGTCGTAGGCCCTGACATCAGCCGTGGGAACCCTGGCGATCGCGCGTTTCTCATCTTCGCTGAGAATCACCTGAAGAGCCTGGGTGATGCTGGCCGCGATCTCATCTTGAATCGCGAAGACATCCTCCATGTCACGGTCGAAACGGTCGGACCACAAGTGGTAGCCGTCGGCAACGTTGATGAGCTGGGCGGTTATCCGGAGCTTGTTGCCGGCCTTGCGCACGCTTCCTTCGAGAAGGGTTTCCACGTTGAGCTTTTGCCCGATCTCGCGGATGTCCTCTCCTTTCCCTTTGAACGCGAAGGCTGAGGTGCGCGATGCAACATGAAGCCCCTGCACTTTGGTCAGAGCACTGATGATGTCCTCCGCCACCCCTTCGCAGAAATACTCCTGCTCGACATCAGCACTCAGATTGGCAAACGGCAGAACGGCAATTGAGGGCCGGCGTTCTGTCGGAAGGTATGCCGCGTCCAGACCTGCGGATTCAAGCACCTTGCGCGCCCGTTTCAGATCAGCGATCAGCTCGGTGGCAGAGTCATATCGATCAGTATGCTTCTTGGCCAGACACCTGTCGATAATGTGCTGAAACTCCGGCGGGGTGTTTGACCGGTGGTGTGCGATGGGTGGCGGAGCTTCTCGAACGATCGAGTACACCAATGCGGTCAAATGCTCCTCGACGAAGGGCTGATGGCCGGTCAGCATCTCGTACAACACGACTCCGAACGACCAGAGATCAGTGCGATGATCCAGATCGCGTGCCTGAAGCTGCTCCGGCGAAGCATAGGCGATCGTCCCGGAGACAAGGCCCTCGTCGCTCGGCTCTGTCTGCTCGCGCACGCCACGCCAGGTGGCCAGTCCAAAATCCATGATCTTTGCGCGCCCTTCGGGCGTGATCACAATGTTTGCAGGCTTGATATCGCGGTGGATGACCCCGGCGGAATGAGCCGCCTGCAATCCCTCCGCGACCTGCAACGCGATTTCGACCGCATCGCCAATCTTAAGGCTCTGGCCTTCGATCAACTCCCTAAGCGTCGCACCCGCGACATACTCCATCACAATCAGGTCCTGGCCCTCGGCTTCCTCCTCAGCGTATATGGTCAAGATGTTGGGATGATTGAGCTTCGAGGCAGCTCTTGCTTCCCGAATCAACCGCTCCCGCGCCTTGGGATGTTCTGATACAGTTTCCGGCAGCAGTTTGAGCGCGACTTGGCGGTCGAGCTTGGTGTCGGTCGCCAGGTAGACCTCCCCCATGCCTCCAGCGGCCAGCTGGCTGTCGATTCGGTAATGCAGAAAGGTCCGGCCAATCATCAGTGTGATTCCTCAGGAGTCATGATAAGGAACAACGGCGTCCGTGGCAATTGAACAACCGATAATTCCGGTCGAGCGGGGCATCTGTTTCGTTGCTGTCCGCCACGTCGCAGTCAGTCCAATCCCCCCCATGCTACTGACGGGGGACAGGCGGCTCTTGTTCCAGCGACCGCGCCCCAAGCGGATGGCTCCGTCAGGGATCTCGGACGGCAGGGGGTCACGATCCCAAGACTGAGCCCTGGGCCGCGATAGATTCCCCTTCACGGGCATTGGGTGTGTCAGTCCGTGATCATTACCGCAGCGGTGACAACTGTGGTCCATAGACCGTGCTTGTCGCCGACTGCCGACTGAGTGATGTTGCAGGTGCGGTAGATCTTACCGGAAATCTTCCACTCTTCTTTGTTCTCGTCCCAGCTCTTGTCCAGGTCGATTTCCAGGCCCAAAGAAGTGGCCAGCATCGTGGCGCCGAGGTCTTCGGAGTAGTCGCCGGCGCGCTTCTCGGTCATCCCGTAATCGTGATGCTCAGTCAGGTAGCCTACCTGTGAGGAGTCTTTTGGGATCGCCAAACCAACCGCGGCGGAGATGAGCCGCGAGGGTTCATTCGTCTCGTTGCGGCTCATGACCACGAACGCAATCTGGCCGGGTGTCATTTTCTTAAGACCAGCCGTGCGTGAGATCAGCTTGCAATGCGGCGGGAAGATCGAAGAGACGGTGACGAGATTGAAGTGCGCGATTCCTGCGTCACGGAGGGCCAACTCGAAACTCGAGAGATGCTCTTTGTGGCGTCCTACACCCTTGGTCAGGAAGATTTCTTTGGCAACAATCACAGATGCCTCCTTATGTCAGCCGCGGATCGTCTCCTCGGATGGGGCGCCAATATAGGGTCAATTCGGCCCAAATCAACAGTTATTGACGAATCAGCCGGGATTATGATCATCGACTCGGGGCACGATCTCAACCACCCCAATTCAGGCGTGTGGCGTGCTGTCCGGCTTCGACTGCGCAGCCGGATTCTCACGCCGTCGAAACCACTTCCAGCGGCGCTGGCGGGCGGTGTCGCGGCGCGCCTTGCGTGCGGTCCTCTCCTCGGCAAGCAATTTCGCGTCCAATTCCTCGATCTTGAGCAGCAGCCGTTCAACATTCTCGCGACGCTCCATCATTTCGCGGAAGGTGTCGTACTCGCTGAAATTGAAGATGGTCTGGACAAACGGCTCGAAGAAGATGAGCGCCTGTGCACCGATGTAATTGAGTGGCTTGACCGATTCGAGGAACAGAATCGCGGGCACGGTCATCTTCAAGGACACCACTTTCGCTGCGATCTTCTCGATGATCGCCGCCTCCCGTTCGTTCAGCGGTTCTTGCTTCGCGAGAGTCGCGGGGCGCGATTCGAACCAGCGGCGGAAACTCATTTGGTCGTGCTCCCGGAATCCGGCGTCCCCGTAGTCTGTGGTTTCACACGCTCGCTCACAATCGCCATGACCTGTTCGGCGCATCCGTTAAACCGCAGATACACGCCACGGAAATTCTCCAGACGCGATGGTTGCGGGAACGGGGACAACAGCACGCCACTGCGGTCCCGGTAGAACGAGCGGAACTGCTCCCAGGTAAATCGTCGATTCACCCCGAGAAATCTGCACTCGACACCGCCGGCATAGAACGCGTAGTCAGTCGGCAGGAAGTACGCGGCCATCGATCCACCCAGGATCGCCAGCGCCAGCAAACCGTAAAATGGGCCATACAAGAGAGTGAGCCCGGCCGGAAAGAGAATCAACGCCCCGATGACAACCCACAGACGTTTGCCCCCCTGCCTGATCGGGTGGGATCGCCACTTCAGCAACAACTGGCCGGGATCCTGGACGGGGGGATCAGCCGGATTACTCGTCGCTGGATCATTCAACGATTCTGGAAGTGTTTGGTCTTTCATCGCGTGCATTGCCGGAGGTTCTGGAGTGACGGCGCTCGCGCAGGGGCGCACGGCCGTGCGCCCCTGCACATTCCACGATACCATGAAATCTCGGATCAGCCGCCCGTTTTTCGCTCTGCCGGTGGTTCCACCCGATACCGTTCGGTCTTGACCGAGTTGATCTCTTCAATCAGCTCTTTGGGATCGATCAACTTCTTCTTGACCAAGAGGCGCACCAGCGCTTCCTGAGCCAGATTGTTGGAAAGCGCCAACTCCTCATAAGTCACCATGCGCTCACGGCCGTCGATGACGACGCGCAATGCATACGGCTGTCGCGGTGTTTCATCTACCACAGCATTTCCCTCCCAATGCCTGCGTCGCTGATCGTAATCTGCGAAACCATCAGTACACTCCTGCGATCACTGCCGATAGTGACACGTTCCCCAAGTACGGGAATCCTCCCCACAGATACAACCGCGCTCCGGGGCAATGCTCGACCCCAGGCGCGGCGACATCCCCTGAGTTCTTACAGCGTGTACTTCCCAAAATCCTCGGGATTGAGATTGCGCAGGCGCTCTTTCAACGCCTCGGGATCGTAAGGCTCATTCGTGTCGGGGGAACCTTCGGGACGTTTCTGAAACAACTCTTCGTTCACAAAGATTGGCGCTTTGGCCTTGAGAGCCAATGCGATGGAGTCAGAGGGGCGGGCATCGATTTCGAGCGTCTGGCCGTTGCGGGAAACAAAGATCTTGGCGAAGAAGGTCTGGTCCTTCAGTTCCGTGACCTCGATCTTGTCGACGGTGCCGCCCAATTGGGCGATGATGCCGCTGAGCAGATCGTGAGTTAGGGGGCGTTTGGAGGTCACGCCGGACAACTCCATAGCGATCGCCCATGCCTCGAAATGGCCGATCCAGATCGGGAGCACCAGCTCCCCTTCTTCCG
>JAGVEK010000553.1 GCA_020058315.1 Candidatus Zixiibacteriota bacterium | reverse complement strand
TGGGGAGAAGCGACACGTCACAGCATATACGCTATCCCGTGGCATGATCTCGGAATGTTCCGGACCGATGAGCGCGAAGCCCTCGCCGGAAACGCTTGCATCCACAATCAGATTCTGATCGCCGCCGTTGAAGATGCTAACCCAACGATCGGCGCTGGTTCCAATTTGAACCCGTCCGTAATCCAGTTGCATTGGCCACACTCCGATGGAAGGCTGCGAAAGAAGTGTTCCCGCGCAGAGCAGCAGAGCCGATACCATCCATGTTAACCGATTCATGTCTTTCTCCTTGTCTTCAGTTTGTGAATTGACCTGTCTTGATTCGAAACCGAGCGTGCACAAACTCAATTTCCACTAATACAAAGGGGCAATTCACAGACCAGAAGCATAACTCTCTGAACAGACAGGAGATAGCTCGCCGATTCCTCTCGAATGCCGTCACCGCAGATCACACCATGTGCACGGAATATACACTTCACCACCGTACTGCGAACCCAACAGTTGGCAGCGGTAGGAGCGGGATGGCACTAAGTGACAGTCCGGCCTGAGTGCCGGGCTTCCTGAGCAGGGCCAACTCAGTCTGAATCGCGACATAGACAACTCCCGCTACGATTCCGGCTGCCCAAGCGGCGCGATTGTCCCGTTCATAGCGATCGTAGTCATGCTGGACACGGCTGCGATCGGTTTCGGTAACGTAGGTATCGCGGCTATCGTTCAGCTCGCTCATTCTCCAAACGAAAACCGCCACCGTTACCGCCTGAACAGCGGTCAGTATCATACCACGCGCCTTCATGCCCTCACGGTACTGACCCACTCCCGGAATGCCAAGATTCATCAGCACGGACGCGGGACGCGGGCCAACCAATGCGTGATCGTCTTGAAGATTGCTCTCACGGCCAGTGCGTGGCTGATAGGTGGCACGGACGTCGTCGAAGACAGAACGAAACTTGGGACTCACCCGAACTGGATCGAGGCGTAAAGACGGGTTAGTGTCGAGCGCGCCGGAAATACTCTCGCGCCTCGTTTTCGCGGTCAAGCATAATCAGCGCGTAGCCAGTCGTGAGGTGAATAGCCACGTGCTCTTCCGAAGGCAAATCCTTGAGCTGTGGAGCGCCGCGCAGAACAAGCAGTTCGACTCGCTCATAGAGGGCATGGGCAAAGGCGGAGTCCACATCGCTTTTCAGCGTAGATTGTGCAAAGCAGGGTGCGGTGGCCGTCACCAGTAGAAAGAAACCGAAGCACAGGTGCCTGAACGACTTCATGATCAGTTCGTAGCCCTTCCGCTACGACTCATGTCCCATGCCGAGCGATCCAAGTCCGCCGTCACACGCAGAGTATCACCGCCTGCGCCTTCAAGACTCCTTTCCAACTCTTTCAACTCAGGGTGGGTTACCCGAATGACATGCTTTCCGGGGAGCAGAAATAGCGGTTTCACGAGCGTTGTCGCCCCCTTTGCTTCGCCGTCAACAAACACGAACCCCCGCGGAGTTGCCGCAACTTCAACCGTCAGCAGGTGTTCAGGAAGATCCACTTGGATCACTTGCTCATTCCGTTCGAGAACAAGGGGCAGATCTACTCTCGGCATTTCGGTGTTTTCGAAGCTCAGCCATTGCATTCCGGCGGGCAGTCGCACGAGAAACCGGAATGGTGATGTTCCAATTTTCGTGCCGTGCAGATACACATAAGCCCACGGAATGACATCAAGGACGATCCCGACACTCTCAGGAGCCTGTGTCAATACCGGCAGCGTAGCCACGCTGTCACGGCGAAGCTCGTTCGTTACGATTTGCGGCATGGAGGTGGTCTTTGGATCAGGGATGGTGATTGACGTCTCCTTTGCACCTGAGATTCCTATTTGCTCCCGAAGATCAAGGTTCTGCGAAACTGGAATCGGGTCCGCTTGCTGCAATGCCAAGTCTTGTCGGACCGTATCTTTAGCAGGCAGCGATTTTGACACAGGAGTCGGTTTCTTCAGTAGGATCAACAGCACGAAAGTCACCAGTGTGAGAGCCACTGCAAGGGTGGCAACTGCGAACCGGCGACGAGGGGGTGAGGCTCGGACGCCGGAAGTTATCTCTTGTCCGATGAGGGCTAATGCCGCTGCAGCGTTTGCTGGTCGTGCATTCGGCGACTTCTGCAAACACGATCGAATCAGGGTCTGCAGGTCGAGCCGCAATGCGATGAACAGAGCGGAGTCGAATTGCGGTTCCAGTTGTCGCACTCGCTGCATGGTCTGCACCATGTCCCTGGCAGTGAAGGGATTCGTTCCTGTTGCGGCCTCCAGCAATATGATGCCCGTTGAGAATAGATCGGAGCAGTCGGCGGGTGACTTGCCAGCCACCTGCTCAGGAGCCATGTAGGCCGGAGTCCCCACGATCGCACAATGATGCGTCAGACGCGGCTCATCGTTCAAATTCGCCAGGCTGAAATCGGTAATCTTCGCCTGCCCATCACCAGTAATCAGGATGTTCTCGGGCTTGAGATCACGATGTACAATGCCGGCCTGATGAAGCTCGGTTAAACCAAGCAGCAGATCACGAGCCAGTCGCGATACTTGGTCGGGGGGGCACGGTCCGCTCCGGCTGAGCTGTGAGGCCAGGCTACTACCCTCTACCCATTCGAGCGCCATGTACATTCCCTCCTGCACATCCTCTCCGAATTCGAAGAGTCGGGCAAGATTAGGATGGTCGAGGCGCGCCGCCGCGCGTGCCTCGCGCTGAAATCGAGAGCGGGTGTCGCCGTCCGTGCTAAGGTCCGAGCGCAGGGCTTTGAGAAACACAATTCGTCCAAGCGCGACGTCCCGCGCGCGACAGGAAGTTGAAAAACTGCCGCGGGAAACCAGCGCGCGGTCTACAAATCTATCCTTAAGGGGTTTCATAAGATTCATATCTGCTGACTACTGCGCTTACGTCGCAGGGTTGGCTACCTTGCCCTGCCATTCATCCAATTTGTAGTAGAGATAACGCCGGGAGACACCCAGCACCTTGGCGGCACGGCTCTTATTGCCGTCACAGAGGCGTAGGACCTCGGTGACATGGCGCCGCTCTGCGGCTTGCCAGCTAAGATCGCTTTCGATGAGCGATCTGGGTTTG
>JAGVEK010000250.1 GCA_020058315.1 Candidatus Zixiibacteriota bacterium | reverse complement strand
GGTCTTGATCCCGACCCCATCAGCAGGGCCGCCGGAGATGACTGGCCCCACCACGACCTGCGTGGGGTCGGCCATGTCGCGCCCATGAACCCAGAGCACGCCAATGAAGATCAGCGCGGCCGCGACGAAGTTCATCGCCGGACCGGCCAGGATCACCATAGAGCGAACACCGACCGATTTGGACATGAACTCGCGTGGGTCGCCGGTGGATGGTTCGTCGGGGTTTTCGCCGACCATCTTCACGTAGCCACCGAGGGGAACCCACGAGATGCAGTAGTCTGTCTCGCCGATGGTCTTGCCGATCATCTTCGGGGGGAACCCGAGCGAAAAGCGTTCGACCTTGATTCCCGCCCACTTGGCCACGAGGAAGTGGCCAAGCTCATGGATAAAGATCAAAACACCAAGAACAAATATGGTTGCCCAAATCGTCGTTGTCACATCGGTCTCGCTTCCATCCCTACTCTATATCGCCAACCTAAGGAACTGATGCAATAGCCTTTACGGGGTATCGCGACAGGCGGCCGGCTACGTACTCACGTGCCCAGCGGTCGGCGGCCACGATGTCATCGAAAGTAGGACTCTGGATGGCCTGATGTGCGTCCAAAGTTTCATCGACTTGGCGCACAATTCCCGAGAACGAAAGGCACCCATCCAAGAAAGCCGCCACCGCGATCTCGTCGGCGGCATTGAGAACGGCACAAGCCGTTGGTCCCATAGCGAGCGCACGCCGAGCCAACGCCAGTGCCGGGTAACGGTCTGGGTCCGGTATCAGGAACTCCAAAGACCCTGCCTTGGTGAGGTCAAATGGCGGAGGACTAAGAGTGGGTTCCAGACGCTCAGGTGAGAAGAGCGCATAGGAGATCGGCAGTGTCATGTCCGGAATTGCGAGCTGAGCTACAACCGAACCGTCACGGTACTCCACCATGGAGTGAACGACTGATTGCGGGTGGATCACCACATCGACCAGATCCGGGGGCACGTCAAACAGCCAAGTGGCTTCGATGATCTCGAACGCCTTATTCATCATGGTGGCCGAGTCGATGGTGATTCGTGGGCCCATACGCCAGGTGGGGTGGGCGAGTGCTTCCTGCGGTGTGATCGAGCCGAATGTCGCAAGCGGGCGACTGCGGAATGGCCCCCCCGAGGCAGTCAGGATGATCCGGCGCACCTCATGGCGCTCTCCAGCACGCAAACACTGCCAGATGGCCGAATGTTCCGAGTCGATTGGAGCGATGGTGACCCGGCGCTGCCGGGCACGGGGCATGACAATGGCCCCGGCGGCCACGAGGGTTTCCTTGTTGGCCAAAGCAATGTTCTTGCCCGCATCGATGGCCGCGAGTGTCGGCCCTGCCCCGGCGAAACCAACCACGGCGACCACCAGCGTCTGGACCGAGGGCCAGGTCGCGACCGTATCGAGCCCTTCGGACCCGATTACAATTTGCCCTGTATAGTCCTTCAGCAGGGATTGGAGAGCCTTCGCCTTGCTGGAATCCACCAGAGCGACAACCTCGGGGCGATACTTCCGCACTTGGGCGGCGAGGGTTTCGACATTGCGGGAGGCCGCCAATGCTGTCACGCGCAGCAGTTCTGGGAATCGGTCGACAACCTGCAGAGTGCTCTGGCCGATCGAACCAGTCGAGCCCAGAATGCCGATGGCAAGATGCGGAGAACTCATGGGAGTATGGGACTGATTGGACCTATGGGACTTATACGACACTCACTGCATGAGTGTTCATGGGTTCTGACAGCATAAGGGCGTCCCGATCGGGTGCGACCGGGACGCCCCAAGATTGTCATCGCAAGTCGGTCAATTCGATTTTTCAACGTAGACTTTGGTCATCTTCACAGGCTCCACCGGACGCTCTGAAGCGACCTTCACCTTCTCGATCTTGTGGGCGACATCAAGCCCCTCGGTGACCTTGCCAAAGACAGTGTACTTGTTGTCAAGTGACGTCAGCCGTCCCAGACAGATGAAGAACTGCGAACCGGCTGAATTGACGTCCTGCGCGCGTGCCATCGAAAGGACACCGTCTTCGTGCGGCTTATTGGAAAATTCGGCGGGAACATTGTATCCCGGTCCACCGGTGCCATTGCCCAGCGGATCGCCGCCCTGGATGACGAATCCGGGGACGATGCGGTGGAATAACAGAGAATCATAGAATCCCTTGTTGATCAGATAGACGAAACTCTGGCAGTGCTTGGGAGCGACGTCGGGCCACAATTCGAGTACGATCTTCCCCATTGTCGTTTCCATGACGATCTTGGGCTTCTCCCCTTTGGCAAATGTGACAGACTTGTAGGGTGCTTTCGGGTCGACGGCCTCGGTCACGGTCTTGCTCCCTTCCTTGGCTTTCCCGGCGGCTTTGGCTGTGTCCTGCGGGGTGGTAGCCTTGGGTTTCGGTGGTGTCAGCTTCTTTGATGTGTCGGCAGGCGGCGTTTGGGCGGCTTTGGCCTTGGTTGTGTCGGTCTCTGCGGGAGTCGTGGCGGGCTTCGAAGGCGGCGTCACCTTCTTCGTTGTGGTGTCAGCAGGGACCGGACTCGGATCAGTGGCCTTGGGCTTGGTCGTGTCGGCGGCAACAGGCGTGGCCGCAGGCGTCACCTTGGCCGCCGTGTCCGGCGCCGAAATGGCCGGAGCCTTGGTGGAGTCCTGTGCCAGTGCGGTCGGGGCGAAGCCATACCCGAATCCGCTCATCAGAGCGATGGTCAAGCTGGCTGCCAGTACGGTTGATTTTCGCATCGAGATTCCTCCTTGGAATACCATTTTAGTTTCAGATCGACCAATTAGTTCCTGAGTGATCTTCGAGGCAAGACAAATCGAACAAGTCAACTCATTGATTGATAAATGATTGCGTAGATTGGACAGCCTCAGCGCCCGGTCACGAGGATCTCATCCGCGATCCTGATCCGGTTTTGCGCGCGGTGGAAGGCGGCGGTGGCGCGGTCGATGTCGAGTCCTTCGGGCCTGTCGGCTAGGCGATTGCGGGCACGGTCGAGGGCAGCCAGTGCGCGCTCACGGTCGATCT
>JAGVEK010000491.1 GCA_020058315.1 Candidatus Zixiibacteriota bacterium | reverse complement strand
GAACCTTGCGAAACAGGCAGGCCACGATCCGGGCATGTTCCGCTGTGATCGGAGCCGGGTGCTTCCAAACTCGTTTCAGTGTCGCGGCCAGACCCTCCAGTTCCTTCAGTACGGAATCTTTCGCGGCCACGTGATCCTCCAGAATCTCTGAGACCCTGAGCAGATCATTTCTCAGACATGAGTAATCGCGCATCGTGTTTCCCCCTTTCTTCATGCCACCATGATGCAACTGGAATGCGTCACGTCATGTCGCATGGCGAAGAAAAATTCACGCGGGACGAGCACAATGCGGATTCCATCAGTTGCCGTAGAGTCAACCACCATCAGGTTGCCGAAAACCCCCTCAAATCGCGCATTGACTGGAATTGTCCTGAGCGAAGGATCTGCTTTTTCTACCTATGAAGACACAGCGGATGCTTCGCTTCGCTCCGCTCGGCATGGCAATTGTCACTCGGGGGGACCGGCGACGATGGTGCGATTGGAGCGGCGCCGGCAGGAGAGACTGGGTGGATCGTGAGCGCACGGTCTTCGTTTGTGAACGGCATTGATTTCCTGAGGGTCGACCCGTGGGGGAATAGAATCTGGGAACGCTCAGTATTCTCGAACAAGGGCAGTGGGTGAAGATGGCTATGGCTTTGGACGGAGGGTTTGTCCTTTGCGGGTCTGCACTCGATGACCGAACGCCACCGGAATCTCCTGCACGATTGCCAAAGACCGACTCTTCAGGCAAGAGGATGTGGTCGAGCTGATTTGCGGCGCCGCCAACCATGACGGTACGCGTCCCGCCGCAGGCGATTCCATGCGGATCCGGCCAGCTTAGCGGACCACGATTTGTCCAGAGTCCAGGTAGAGGTAGCGAGAGTACTCGCAGGTGGCATCGTTACGGCCCGTCTGAACTGATTCGACGTGCACAAATGGAAACCACTTCTTGTAGTCACGGGCCCAGCGGAAGAGGTCTGTTGATCCCTGTCTTACATCCACGGTGAAAGTCGAATGGCCGGGATCTGATGGATTGCGGGGATAAAACTCGATGCGACTCAGTTTGAAGTGGTCATCGAGTCCGAAGAATCTTAGCGAAGGGGCCCACTGAATCCTCTCCCCTTGAAGGGTGAAGAGGGCATCCTGCACCGGGAAAACCTCCAGCGCTTCTCGCCCCTGGCGGTCGAGCGACGTGCACACCAGTCGGGGGGTGCCGGTCTTAAGATTGAAAACAGAGATCGTACCGAGAGGAACGCCAGGCATGACAGGAGAGTAGAGTCTCAACTGACCGTTCACCCAGAATGTCAGGTTGGCAGCAGCGATCAGTATCAAGGCGCCGAGAAGCGCCAGGGCCCGGCGCAAGTCCACGACCAGACGCGGGGAAGCGTGTCTCCGGCCGCGGAAATCCACCCTCATCGCTCGGAAGATATTCAGAATCAAGAAGACCAGGATTGACACACCAGTGAGAAAAAAAGCTGTGGCAATCACAGGCAGGATGGCTTCGGACAGCACGGGTGCCTTCCTCGTAGAGGTTGACCAGCCGGATTTCCACAACCGGCGTGGAAAACCGCGCCTTCGGCAAAGCCAATCGAGCGTCGAAACTGGTTGTCTTTCAGCCGATTAGGCGCTTTTCCACAGATCGCCGGTCGTTTTGAACATTCTACCCGGCGGTCGGGGAGCCAAAGGCCCCTTGTCGTGTTTTTTCGGCTGTTTCGAGGGATGCTTTAGTCTGGATTGTTGACTTGGGTTGCTCAGTTCTGGGACCCGATGGCGCCTGGGAAGCCGGCGTTTTCATATTGCAGTTACCGTGGAAGACAGCACCCTGCTCAATCACGAGCGATTTGGTCGTGAGATCTCCTGAGATGTCGGCCTTCGCCTGCAACTCAATGCGCTCCGTTGCATAGATGTTGCCCTTAACTGACCCGGAAACGATCGCGTTCTTCGTCTTGACGTTGGCGTCGACCTCACCGGTCGGTCCGATGGCGATCGTGTCGGAGACGGAAACTTCGCCTTTGAGCACGCCGTCGACCCGCAGTGTCCCCGCCACCTGCAATGTCCCGGTGAATACAGTGTCCTTGCCGATGAGAGTATTCACTTTATCTCCCCCTGTGTCGGGCATCCCGGCATCTTCGTCCTTGGGTCTGAATACGGCCATGATGGCATCCACCTTCCCGTCCCCCTACGCAGCAAAACACAGCCTTTTCGCCACGCCCCTTAAGAAGCTACCATCGGGGCGATTACCACGTCCAGAACAAAATCTCCAGAAACCGCCAATCCCGTGTTCTTTTCCGGGTGATGGCCAGCCAGCCTGACTTTTGGCGCTCTGGTTGCTCCCGGACCACATTGGGTCTTATCGGCCGTTTTCCTTTCCATTCGCCGGCTTTTCGTGTTCGCGGAGTCCGGCTTTGATCCGGCGCCATTCGGCGAGACGAGCTGCAATCTTTTCCTCCAATCCCCTGTCAGTGGGATTGTAGAAACGCTGACCGAGCAAACGCTCCGGAAGATAATCCTGATTGACAATCGCCCCCTCATGGTCATGCGGGTAGACGTACCCGTGTCCGTATCCGATTCCCTTCATCAAGCGTGTGACCGCGTTTCGAATCCATAGCGGCACAGGCAGATACGGGTGTTCGCGGATGGCATTCTTGACGGCGTGCTCAGCCATATAGACCGCATTCGACTTGGGAGCCGCCGCCAGGTAGAGGGCGGCTTGCGCCAGCGCCAACTCCCCCTCCGGGGTTCCCAGAAAGTGGTAAGCTTCTTTGGCGGCCAAAGCCACGTCGAGTGCCCGCGGATCGGCCAGCCCGATGTCCTCAACCGCAAAGCGCACCATGCGGCGTGCCAGATAAAGCGGATCTTCCCCCCCTTCCAGCATGCGGTAAAGCCAGTACAGGGCCGCGTCGGGATCAGAACCCCGCAATGACTTGTGCAACGCCGAGATCTGGTTGAAATGCTCCTCCCCAGACTTGTCGTACAGCTCGGTCTTGCGTTGGACAATGTCACGGATCAAATCGGCGGTGATGACGCGCGGCTCGGCAGATTGACGCGACAGATCAGCCGCAGCCGTTTCAAGAATGGTGAGTGCCCGGCGAGCATCGCCATTGGAAAGCACGGCGATCAACTCCAGGACTTCACTCGTGGCTTCCAGTGTCTGCTTTCCCAGCCCCCTCTCCATGTCACGCATCGCCGCGCGCAGGATGGTGACGATATCATCCTGCGACAGCGGTTGCAGAACATGCAGAGTCATCCGGGACATCAGAGCCGGGTTCACCTCAAACGAAGGATTTTCGGTCGTTGCGCCTATGAGGATCAGGGTGCCCTGTTCGACATGGGGGAGGAATGCGTCCTGCTGGGCCTTGTTGAACCGGTGGATCTCATCGACGAACAGGATCGTCCGGCCGCCATCGAAGACGCGCCGCCTCTGGGCATGGTCGACCGCCTCGCGTACATCCTTGATACCCGAGAGAACGGCCGAGAAGAAAATGAAGTCCGACCGGGCGTGCTTGGCGATGACATGGGCGAGTGTGGTCTTGCCGCTGCCGGGCGGTCCCCAGAAAATCATGGAGCCGATGTGATCGTCTTCGATGGCACGGCGCAACGGCTTGCCCTCGGCCAGCAAATGAGACTGCCCGACAAACTCGTCCAAATTCCGAGGGCGCATTCGATGCGCCAGCGGCTCCTGACTGTTGTTCTCGTCAGGAGGGGAATCTGGGAAGAGAGGCGTGCCCGTGTCGCTCATTCGGCACTCAGAACTTGCGGAGTCGCAGGCCGGCTAATGGTACACCCATTTCCTTCAAACTTGCGAAGAGATGCCCCAGGGTGGGAAGGAAAGCGTCTGAACGGTCCATGATATCCTGCTTCATCGTAGTCGAGCGCGGGGAGTAATAGAAATGATCGGACCACGCCGTCACCGTGCGGAGAGTCCTGTGATTGTCACGGATAAGGACCTCGAATCGCCCGGCGGCCAAGAGCGGCTGGTCGGGGAAAAGAAGCGCGTGATTGGTGAGGATTGGGCGCTTCACGCTCTGATCGGCGCTTT
>JAGVEK010000162.1 GCA_020058315.1 Candidatus Zixiibacteriota bacterium | reverse complement strand
ATGCCTATGATATCGTGCTTGGGGACCATGTTCTCAATATTCTGCGGGACGAAGATCGACATTTAGTGCTAAGAAACGTTGCTCGAGCCCTGACGCACGTTGGTCTTTTCCTTCCCCGCTCTTATGTGTCGTATCCGAACATGCCACGCAACTGGGGTGAGATCCTCGACTTCGTGGATGCTCGCTGCCCCAGTGTTCACTTTTTCACGGCCACAGCCGCATATGCCTACATTGCATATACGAATTCAACAACGGGGTTTACCGACATTGGGAAACTAATGAGCGAACTAAAACGATATCGTCGTCGAATCGGAGCCAACCGGTTCAGAACATGGGCTGACCGAATGGCAAACGAGAAGGACGGGATTAGTATAAGACGCCGAACGGTTTTTGAGAAACAGTTAGCCAAGTATTATCGAATTCTTCTTGTTCAACAGGGCGGCGACGTCTATGCGCGGTATCTGAAGATTCACGTACTACAACCCCTCTAGATTTTTCTGATGCCTGTCCATGCTTTTGTAGTTGATGCGGGCAAGCTTGAGCTGTCTGTGAGAGTTGACGAGAGGATCGACGAGAAGATTCCGCCTTGGCAGGACGTGTTACGCGCCATTGCGCCTGTCGATCCGCATCGCGATGCGCAGGTCAGCGGCAACGACTGGCGTCAAATCGCGCTTGGCGTATGGGGTGGTGTTGCGATCGCTCCACGCTCTGGGCGGGTTTATTCGGTCACGGCAGACACGTCACGCAGTCGATCTCGATCTTCGCGCCGGGGATAACCAGTTCCTTAACGATGACGGTGGATCGGGCCGGGGGATCGGCCGGGAAGTAGCCACGGTAGATGCTATTCATGGTCTCAAAGTCGGAGGCCTCGGTGAGGAAACACGTACACTTGAGGACCTTGTCCATGCTGGAACCGGAGGCCTCGACGGAGGCTTTGAGGCCGTCCAAAGCCTGACGGCACTGCCCTTCAAAGTCGGGTGAGGCTAGGTCTCGCGTGCCGGGCTTGGTCCCCATCACCCCCGCGACGAACACCACCTTCCCAAACACAACGGCACGCGAGAAGTTGGGGTTGGCGCTGCCGGCGATCACCCGGCGTTGAGGAGTCGCTTCATCTGCGGACGCAGTTGTGCAGGCGATGCCAGTTACCGCCACCATCGGCCCTGCGAGTCCTGCTCGCCTAAGGAATGCACGTCGTGATTCGTTGTTCATGTTGCTATGATCCTCCACTTCGGAAATAGGTTTTAGACCAACACACGTGCCTTATGGTATCGTCGCGAAAGGCGTCGGCAAGCCCCGCGTTGTAACGGGACTGACCACGGTTACGCAATGGCTGAACGCATCAGGGCGTGAGCCATCGGAGGAGGACCAGGGTGACGTTGTAGCCGGCGTGGCAGCCCGGTCCGGGGACGCCTGTAGCAGCTGTGCCTCCCGGCAGAAGACCGCCACCGACACGCCGCTGGTTCGCTGTTTCCGCAGAATCTCGCGCGCCCGTCAGAGACTCTCACAACGACTGGATCAAGTCTTGGGGAGCAGGCCACCATTACCAAGGGAGAATCGCTCATCTTCAACTACCGTCCGGACAAGCTCCTCGTTGGGCGACGCCACTCACTCACGCGGACTCCACAGAATACTCACGTGCATCAGAGTGCCCGAGCTTAGATGGACGAGAGGCATCCGTCCTTCATCACTAGGAGGCGATCGCTCACATCCCGTACCAGGCGAGGGAACTGTTCAGCTACAAGGATCATTCTTGCTTCCGTCTTGAGGCTTGACAGAAGCGTGGCGGTGCTGTCTCGCATCGATGGCGAAAGTCCATGCGAAGGCTCGTCGAGGAGCATGATCGTAGGGTCGCAAGCTACTGCCATTGCGAGAGCAAGGGCCTGCCTCTCACCGCCCGACAAAGAACGGGCAAGGGCGCGCCTTCGGTCTTTAATGAGTGGAAAACTCTCTGTAGCGGCGTTAATCGCTAGCTGCCGGTTAACCCCCGGAATTCGCCTGGATACAAGAGTGAAATGGTCTTCGACCGTTAGGTCGCCGAACAAGGAAACGCCTGCCTTGGGTACGAATATTATACCATTCCAGAACCGCCGCGGCGCACTCCAGTCCGTAATGTCTGCGGTGTCCAGTCGCACGCGCCCACGCGCTACTCGAACCACACCCGCGACTACCTCCAGCAAGGTAGCCTTCCCGGAACCGTTTGGACCCACAATCCCTACGATCTCGCCTCTTGCGACCTTGCAAGTCACATTATGTATGGCAGCCCGGTCCTGATCGACCACTGATATGTCTAGGATTTCGAGCATTCGTAGTTACCAGCAACATTGCCATACTCGCCAAGCTGACGTCGGATTGCGTCAGATTGCGCATCACCTTCCGCAACCAGACTGCCCGCGTCAATTACTATGACGGAATCGGCAATCGCGAGAAGCAAATCAATGTCATGTGTGATTACGCCTACGGTTATTCCCGTTGTGCGTACACGCACGATGTTTTTAGCAAGTGCAGCTCGTTCTGCGGTATCAAGACCAGAAGAAGGCTCGTCTAGAAATAGAACGCGAGGCGTACACGCAATCGCCCGGGCCAATTCGACGGCGCGAAGGCTGCCAAAAGGCAACCGGCTGGTGTTAGCGTGGCAATCGCCGTCAAACCCCACAAGTTTCAGCAGCGAAGATGCGTGGTCAATAACCTGACGTTCGCGGTGGCTAGAAGAAACCGTTGAAATTAGGGAAGCGAAAATCAAAGACGACCGGGCGGGCCTGATCGCGACAGCTACATTCTCAAGAGGAGTGAGAGACCCAAAAATGCGAGGAGTCTGAAAAGTGCGCGCAACACCGCTACGACTCGTGAGGTACGGCTGGGAAGGTAACTCAAGCCCGTCCAAAAAGATGGAACCTGACTCAATGGGCACAATGCCGGTAATGGCATTAAGCAGGCTGGTCTTTCCGGCCCCGTTCGGACCAATTATGCACGTGATTGTTCCCCGAAGAATCCGTCCAGAAACACCATCGAGTGCTGTAGTTGCGCCGAAGCGAAGGCGGACGTCATTGAAGGCAATTTCGCCAGCCTTGTAGGGAGGATGCGATGGCGAATGATTCGGCGCGGCAAGTTTCACGTTCGGATCAGGCAAGACTTGAGTAGCGCTGGTAAAGAGCGAAGTAATTCCCCCTGGGAGAAAATAGACCACAACGATCAAAAGCGCGCCGTATATCAGCAAGCGTGAGTCTGGGAAATCGCTCAGAGCCTCCGGCATGACCACAACGGTCGCCGCGCCCAATAGTGGGCCTCCAGGATGCCGGCCGCCGACAAGGCTCGCAATAAGAAAAGTAATAGATAGCTGGAGTGAAAAACTATCTGGGCTTACATACTGTGCCAATGGAGCATAAAGCCAACCACCAAGCGCCGTAACCGCGCCCGATAGACACATTGCTTCCCCAAGAGTACGCCGCCGCGAAAAGCCTAAGGACTCGAGGGCAACAGTATCGTCACCCAAGGCTATTAGGATTCGGCCCCATGAGGACTTGCTTAAATTGGACATGCAATAGTAGACAAGACCGGCGAAACAGACAACAATGACGTAATGCAGTTCCCGTGGTGCCGTCCATCGATTGATGCTGAAACCTGTGACATTGGAGATTCCACCGAACCCGCGAGTTACGGGCTTCCATTCGATTAAGATTTGCTCCGCAATAATTGCCAATGCGACAGTTGCCAACGCAAACTGGGCGCCACTGAGACGATGCAGAAAGACACCGAAGAGAGTCCCTAAAAGTCCTCCAAGCAGCAAAGCGATCACCAGGCCGAGGCATGCATTCATAGGCAGCGAGCCGCCGACGATGGCGTAGGAATAAGCCCCAATAGCGAAAAAAGCGCTCTGGCCGAGGGAGACTTCCTTGCACAGGCCGGTGAGAATATTCACGCCGCTAATGGCGATGGAGTAAATAGCGATCAACGCACCGAGATAGAGAACATAGCTGTTCCGCCATACGAGTGGAATTGCGGCAGCGCAGACGACAACCACGAGCAAGACGACGGAGCGCGATCGATGTGCAAGGGGATTGGTCATACTTGGCGCTGCCACCTTTCGGAGAAGCCGAATGGGCGCCATGCGAGCAAGAGTATCAAGCTCCCGAACGCCATAGTATCTCGTGCCCCAAGGCCCAGATACCCGGCAACCAGCGACTCGACAATCCCAAAACACAGTCCCAGTATGAAAATACTAACGGGTCGAAGCATGCCGGATACTGCCGCTATGGCAAAGGCCTTTATGCCAATGATCGTGCCCATGGACGCTGACACGTTGACAAGGGGCGCTATCAACACGCCTGCTGCAGCGGCAAGGGACGTGCTAAGGGCGTAAGATACGGCAATCATGCGGCTCGAATCGATGCCAATCAACCGTGAAGCCGGCGGGTTCGTCGCCACTGCGCGGAAGATTTTGCCATAAAGCGTGCGATACAGGAGTAGGTCGACAATAATCGCCATCCCGATTGCGGCTACAATTAAGGTCAGCTCGTGGGGCAGAATCCCGATGCCAAGGACTGCAATAGGTTTGTCGGAAAACATCGGCGGGAGCGCACGAGCCTCAGAGCCGAAGGTAAACAGTGCAATGTTTTCCAGGACGATCCCAAGAGCGATCGTACTCAACAGCCACCCGTGTTCCGTCCTGGACTGCGACCGGACGAATGGGAAGATTGCCGTTAACGCGATCACGAGGCCAAGCACAGCACCCGCAAGAATTACAACGAGGAAGGCCAGCACGGGCTGAACGCCCAGGGTCATGCGCAGCCAGTAGTAAAGCACCGCTCCGATCATCGCCGATTGGCCCTGGGAAAAATTCACGGTCCGGCTGGTGGCAAATGTCAAAGAGAATCCGACGGCAACGATGGCGTAAATGCCACCGAGGGCGAGCCCTGTTGCCGCCAGTTGAAAGAAGAGAATCATATGAAATGGGCCGCAGGCTCAGTTCTTGATCGGTACAATCTTGCCATCCTTCCAAGATACAAGAATGTAGTCCTTTGAACTGAGTGCGTCGTGATTGGTGGGCGAGAACGGCGGCTCGTAGGTCTTGATCAAGCCCTCGTACCTCTTGATATTTTCAAGCGCATTTCGAAGCTCGGGGCCTCCGGGTTTTTGTGCCTGACTTAGAGCGGTTGCCAGAAGGTGGAGGGCATCGTACGCGTTGGCCGTTCCGACGGGCGACGCAATGTCTTCTGGTCCAGAAAGCCCGTACTTTTTCTTCATGGCTTCGATAACGCGGCGACCTGTAACGCTTTGGTCGCCAAAGAAGCTATAGGTTTGAACGAATTGGACTTTGTCAGCGCCCTCACCGGCAAGCTCAGAGAACCGGCCGCCGCTTATCCCCCAATGCGAAACAACCGGAACTTCCCATTGGATTTTCTTCAGGCTTCGCACGACCTGCGCACCTTCGGGAGCGTTAGCGATCATGATGAGGCAGTCAGCGCCATTCTCCCGGAGCCGGAGAAGTGGCGGGCTCATGTCGGTGTCGCCCCAGTTAAATCGTTCTATACCTGCCGGAGCAATGTTGCGTTCTGAAAGAGACTTGGTGAGCCCGACTTGGTTGCTTTCGCCCCAAGGTGTGTTTTCCAGAATGATGCCCGGTTTCGTTGCGCCAATCTTGTTCGTCGCGTGGTCGACCAAGAATTTGTCGACAAAATCGTCGCGAGCTGAAACGCGGAACATGAAGTTGGGCTTTTGATCATTCTCCGTAATACCGGTGGCGGCCGCCCAGGTACCGATGTAAGGTGTTTGCAACTCCTGAAAGACGGGCATCATCGCCAGACTAACCGGTGAGTGAAGGCCGCCGAATACCGCCACTACCTTCTCGGATTCGATAAGTTGCCGCACGGCCGCGATGCCTTTTGAAGGGTTGCCTTCATCATCGCGAACTTCAAGACGGAGCTTCTTTCCCTTGATGCCCCCGGCTGCGTTAACCTCATCGATCGCGATCTCAAGCCCTCGCTGAATAGACTCGCCAGCCAACGCCGATCCGCCCGTTTTAGAAGCCACTAGGCCCACCTTGATCAGTTCTGGCGAGTTACCGCGCGTCAACCATAGGAAACCAGTGATCGCAACCAAGCCAAGAATAAGACTAAGTAGTTTTCGATTCATTTGCCAAAACCCTTTGATAAATGCGAGTGAACCCTTGTCCTCTTGATTCGGTATGCCAAAGAGTCTATATACCATCGCGCGGCAGCCGGGAGCAGGCGGCAACACCCCGGCCAAAACTGTATTAGTCAAATGCTCGATCGATCGATCGCATTCGGACTGACTTAGTCCTTTGTCTTGGCGAAGGCGCAGCGCTTCTTGGATAACGGTCACCAGGAGACCTCTAAAAGACAATATATATGTCATTATTGCGAAGACAAGTAGAATAACTGCGGCGCCACCCTGTACGAGGCTACCCAGGTCATCCCAATCAAAACGGGGGCATTGCTGTGTACCGCTTGGAATGTCCACCTGCACACACCTTTGCTTTTATGTTCTTCCCAAAACTGGTTCTGGTTCCGGCACGCCTCGAAATCATGGCAATGGTCAATCTATGCCACTAAACGGAGGCGTTCCCGCAAGAGATCCTGGCACCGCCAAGATACGTGATCAATGAGAACGTCAAAGTCTTCTTGGATCAGGAGTCCATTATTACAAGCAGACATTTCCATTAAGCTGTAAAGCTTCTCGGCTTTGGTTAATTCTTTATCGTGTTCGTCAAACGCATCGGCTAGATAAGTCTTGATCGTGATGCGACCTGCTCGAGCAAGCTGTTCAATAATCGATGCGAGTTGCTTTTCATGACGATAGCATTTAGTGTTCGACTCATGCGCGGCATCCATCGCTTCCCTCGTCAGATCATCCAGCGTAATAGATTTCTTCTTGGTATAGCTACTTGGCTGAGACACTGTCGGGACTACGGGTCTTTCCGAGACGCTAACCTTGAAAGCATCTACGTCAGGGCTTGGATTTGCCTTAGATTTGGGCGTTGCATCAGTGCCAGGTTCTAGAACAAGCAACCTCGTAAGGGATTCTTTCAATGCCAACATGCCTTTTATAGCGTCTTCAATAGCATCAGAAATATTCTGTAAGGAGAGCGTAGAATGTGGGTTGTCTTCTGGGTTTGACGACCCCGTCCAGAGTTGATCGATGTGTTGGCGCGGCACAATACACACTGGCGGCTTTCCTATCTAGCGAATACCTTCACGTTCGGTTGCCTGCTCGGTACGCTTTTCCAAGTACTCTAAGTTGCGAACCGCGGCCTGGTCCGCAATGAAACGGTCAATCGCATAAAACTTATCGCGAAGACTCTGAAAGAGATAGGGTATCTCGAAATCCAAATGGGCGCGACGGCGAACCACGGAGAGAGATGCAGATTCAACACCAGGGATAAGGGGGTCTCGCAGAATGCGTGCATAAATCTCACGTTTGTCTGCGATCGCCCGGAAGGCCTTGGGATCTTGATTCGAGCCCTCTCCTTGAAATCGAGAAACCAGTTGATCCAGCGAAGCGTTCAAAACGACGGCCGAGTGCCACTGCGCGCGGATATGTTCCAACGTGTGCAGGAGAGATTGCACGAAGAGTTCGCGAAACTCGAGCTTCTTGGGACCATCTATCTGCTTTGGAAGGCCGACGTAGTTGAGGACAAGAGTACTTCGCTCGTGGTAAAGGAGGAGGTAGCGAGTATCCCATACCATGTCGACGTCGGAAAACACGTGACCGAAATGCGTGTCCTCTAGCAAATCAGGCAGGACTAAGACCCGGCGCCAGTGTGGAATAGGCAGCGGCTTGCGGTCCGTGGAGTCGCCTCGATCGAGCTGCGCCAGACAATCCTCGATACTGAGTATGTCGCGCCATTGGTATAGACGAAGCAAGAGCAGAATTGTTTCCTTGTAGCAGCGCCAGACATTGAGTGACCCCTTGCTGGTTTGGGGAAATGACTGTTTCGGATCGTATAGGTCGCGCGAGTAGTTAAGGTACCACCACGCATGTCCGTCCATATCAGTACGGCTAAGGACCGTGCCCTCTTTGTCTAAGTCCGCGATGACACAAACGTAGGGTGATTGCCAGAGCGAGGAATGGTTTTCGCTTGGATTCTGGGCGGCGGCGACGAGGTTGCGGTCCATGCTTGTAAGAAACCGTTTTGGATCAGACCGAGTTTTCGAGGGAGTTTCTGTGGAAGGCGCCAATATCGAGAATACGTCCTCATAAAGGAACCTGGAAAACAGCTCCTGCAACGTGAGGAATCGCACGACAGAGCCATCACAACGGCGGAGCTTGGATGATGGGGCGCCGTTCCGACTATTGGTTGCTTCGGTGCGGCCAAGAGTTAGAACCGTGAAGATAAACGGTAGCATACCAAGGTGCTGGTAAAGCGCGGTGAGTCGCTTTAGGGCGTCAGCGGGAAACACTTCCGTGAACTTCGCTGCATCCAGGACAAACTTAAAGGTAACGGTGCCTGAGCCGGACCGACCGAGGCGAAAAAGGGCTTCGTAGTTGTCAACCAGAACGGCCAAACTAGAAGATGGTATTTTGACCGATTCGAAACTCTTCTCGTGCAGATCCGAACGAATCTCGAAAGGACCAGAGTGGCGAACCCAGCAAAAAACGTCGGAGCCGATTTCTGTGGTGGGTGTGCTCCCTTCGGACGTGCTGCCAAAGCGGAGGACCGGTGCGATCCCCAGTCGTTCAGGGTGCGTCCCGACGCTCCAGTAGTACTTATCAGATTCGGGTTGGTTCTTTCGAAAGAAATCGTGTACTTTGCTGCGCTCAAGCGCGACGTGCCGGGGCGCTCCGTGTTGCTTCGAGGTGCTTGTGTTTCCGAACTCCCCTTTTTGAACATAGTCGCTTAGGGCATCGAAATCCGGTACGTGACATAAAAAAGAATAAATGAAATGTATCTCGACGCGATCGAACGCGATGCCCGGTTTGCGGGCTAGTTCGTCGCTGAGCGCGTCGGAAACGGCCGTATCCCCTTGAGTGTCTGTCACCGAGTTCCTCCTGTGCTCAGGCTCGAAGCGATCTCGTCGAATCACGCGCCGCGACAACGCGTTCCCCTCTCATCGCATCGAGTGCCGCGTGGACGCTGAGAACGTTGAATCGATCTCTTCGCCAGCGGAATTCCTCAGCCGATGCGAATAGGTGACCGCGCGGTCCCAATCCGATGGAGCCGCGTTATACGTCGCCATTCAGTTCGACGCCACCCGTCATTCCGCGAGTCAACTGACTCACGACCGTACGCAGCCGCGTACTTGCGCGGCAACAACCTGGCTCGCGACCTCAAGCCGTTCGCGCTGGCTGGAATTATCCAACCACGAGTGGCAGGTTGCAAGCCTGCTGCTGGTGTCCTGTCGCCAATCGCCGAGCTTGGGTTCCGGCCATGATCGGGGCAGGGCATCACGAAGCGGCTTGGTGAGCATCTTAGAGCCGAGCGTTCGGAGGCCGTTTAGGCTACGGAAAGATGGGACAACTAGGCGGCTTGGGTCCGGCTGCACCACAACGTTCGCAGGGCCGGCTTACACCGGAAACTGGATAGCGACCGCTTTTGGGAGGCGTAGCTTTAGTGCGAAAACATAGCGGAAGTTCGATCACGGATTATGCATTGACCATGTTACGCAGTCCGTCGAGATTCGGCGGTTATCGGACATTTACGGGTGCGACCTATTTCCAACGTCGGCTACGGCATGTCAAAGCCATCGGGAAGGCAACTTGAACTTGACGCTCAGCAGGGCAAAGACGACCATGCTCCAAAAGAGTAAGCAAGAAACGACGTTCTGGAGGCACAAGGCAATGAGCAAGCGCGCATTTGGCCGTCTCGCCGTGACGGCGCTGTTGCTGCTGACCCCGGCATGTCGGGCGGCGGGGCCGGGTGCCAACCCCCCGCCGGAAGATGGTCAGAAGGCCCCGATTAGTTTCGAACAATGCGCGCATGACGTGGTCGTCGTGGTGGACCAGTCCGAAAGCATGAAGGACACGGACCCACTGGGGATGTCGATCGAAGGGGCCCAGGTGCTTCTGGCGCTCGCACCTTGGGACTATTCGTTCTCGGTCGTGCGGTTCTGGGACACGGCTGAACTCGCCGTGCCTCCTCAGGTGCTGAAGACACACGACGATCGGCGGCAGCTGTCGGCGGCGTTAAAACGTCTTGCTCAGCGGAAACCGCGCGGGCAAACCAGCTACGACGCAGCCTTCGAGGAGGCGGTGCGGATTGTCGGCGAGAGGAAAGTGCCCGCTTCAGTCGTGTTTCTCACCGACGGGGAGCACAACGTCCGTTGGCGCGTGCCGTGGCAGACGAGCCTCGCCGATATCGTCGCCAGCGGCGAGCGCCACCAAGTCGAAAAAAAGGTCATCCCCATCGACGTAAGCCCTGCGCGCTCCGGGGATCGTGCGAAAGAAGCCGCCGAACGCTTGAACGAAATGGCCCGCGCGGGACGCGGGTACCTGTTTCGCCTGCAACCCGAAGGTTCGAAGGCAGTTGATCATCTCACGCTGCTGAAGGCGTTTCAGTACATCGCGGCGGACGCAGGCGAGTTGTTTGAAACGCCGCCGCGGAACCGGGTAGGCATCTTCCCAGGAATGGAGACTCTGCTGGTAATGGCGGAAGGCGGCAACTTTCATGGCATATCGGCCGATGGGGCGTCACTATCTCTCGAACCTTCGGCGAATCTCTACCGTTACACGAGCGAACGAAATCGGATCGATGTGCTGAACATCCGCAATCCGCAAGCGGGGACCTGGCAATTCGATCTCGCTCGCGACGGCCGATTGATCTTAGTTCTCGCGGAGCCGAAGCTCAAGATGGCCGTAGCCCTATCGCCGGACCAGGAAGAATATCATTCTGGGGAGACGATCGACGTACGACTCGATGTTGAGCGCCAAGATGGGAAGCCGCTCGACCCCAAACTGGTTGAGTGCATGAGTGCTGCGACGATCACTTCGCTTCTCGATGTAGGGCCACCGCCATCACCGAACGCGCTGGCGATTGTTTCACGCAGCGCGGAACGGGTCACGTTCGCCGGCCCGCTGTTGTTGCCAACCGTACCCGCGTCCCAATCGGCAGCGCGCTGTGCGATCGAAGGGCGACTTCAGTTGCAGATCGGCGACAATCCGCCGTGGGTTTTGGCACACCGCCGGGAGGTTGGGATAACTCCGCCGACCGGCGTCGTGAGGTTTGAACCGGCCGCGATGACGACCAAGTCCTACGAGCGCGTCGTGACCCTGACCACAAAGCTGAGTTATTTGAAGGTGCGACCGAACACGAAACTCTCGATGCGCGTCGTAGCCGAATCGGGAGGCTTGCAAGGAGCGTCATGGCGTTTGGTCTCGCCCGCCGAAGAGTTGGTTTGCCGCGAGTCGGATGGCAGCCAGGAGGTGCGCGTCGAAGTGACTGCGCCTGAGGGTGAAATCGGGCTTGCGAAAGCCCGCATCGAGGTGCTGTGTGACCCGCCAATAGCTGAGGGTTCCGCGGGCGAGCTGACGGTGGACTTCCGGCGGATCGTCGTGCGCCCCCGATTGCCGGAGGAGATCGATGTGCTGCGTGGCGGTCCTCCATTGAAGCTCGATGGCGAAGTCGAATTCGTCGAAGGCGAAGGACCGATCGAGGTGAAACTTTCGTGGCGACCGGACGGCGAATGGCCAGCTACCGTGCAGGTCACTCCTGCCGCGATCACGCTGCAATCGGAGCCTCGGGGTACGAGCTTCGCTCTGACATCGGAAGGCGACTGGCCATTGACGTGGCCCGGGGATGCGCTGACGGCCCCGCAGATCTTCAGGGGAAGCATCTCGATGACAAGGGCTGGTGGATTGCTGACGGAGACCCCCTTCAGGGTCATTATCCCGCCACTCGTACAATTTGGGTCCGACCGACTGCGGGCCGAAGTCATGCGGGGACAGAAAGGCGGGACAGAGACTGCGAGACTGACGGTTCAAAGCGCTGTTCCAATCACGCTCGCCGCGCGTGTGCATGAGATCCGTGAGCGTGGCGCGGAAGATGGCAGTCTGCTATCACTTTATTCTCAGGTGCTGGTACGCTGGAACGGCGGCGAGCCTGTACTCGCCGGTGACTTCAATCGCATGATAGGCAGGGAACAAAGGTGCAACGCCGGCAAGACTGAGTTCTCGCTCCAACTGGAGGTCGATTTGAGTGCGCTGCAACAGCACGAAGGCGAGTCCGAGCTGGCGGCGGGGATCTACGGCGGCCTTGTAACTTTCGAACTGACGGGGCCCAATTCTGCGCAACTTTGGACATTCGATCTGCCTGTCGAGATAGTCGTCAAATGACCGGGTGCAGGAAGTTCCGGGAGGCGCGCGAAACCGCAGTGTGAGTTGCGGATGATGGTGCGTCGGCGAGAGTGATGTGTTAGCGATGAGCCCACGTAGCAAGCTGGCAATGGCGTTCGCCATGCTGTTGCTTACCGTCGGAATCGGCGTCTTCATCGCCTGGCGTGGGCATGTCGAAGCAGCACGAGAGTTGACGATAGAGACCGCCATCGCTGCGGATCCGAAGCCGGAAACGACCATACAGTCGCCCGAAATCTACCTGCTGTTGGACGTGTCTGCGAGCTTGGTACGCCACGCTGGGGGTCCCGGTACGGACCCGGGGAATAGGCAGCTTCAAGCCGTCCAAACGCTGCTCACTCTGGGCCGCCATTTTTCGTCGCCTCATGCTGGCGGTTTCGCGCCGCGATTCGGAATCCTCACATTCGCCTCTAACGCCGAGTGGATCAAGGTCGGCGGGCAGACGAGCTGGACACTACACTCCGACGCGGCGCTGCGTGAGGCGCTTGTGGCAATCGACGCCCGAATGGGCGGAACGGGACCTGCAGATCGCCGGCGCGGAAACTTCACCGACTGGAACTCCGCATTCGTGGCCTTGGCGGCGGCTTTGGAACGATCGACCACACCGCCTGAATCACGAATCGCCCTACTGATGACCGACGGTCTGCATCACGCATTTCCGGGCAACTTGCACGACTACCCGCCGGATCGGCAAACAGAGTGTGAGGCTTTTCGAGGCGAGCTGGCTGAAACCTTATTGGATCTGTTGGTCGAGCACCGCGCATCTTTGGGTTCTGTGAGCGCATCTCTCGAGGCGCGGGTGCGCGAGCAAATCAGCCGGGGCGTTGAGCCGATCGAATGGCTGGAAAAAGAGCGTGGAAGCGCTGGTGAGATCGGGCAGAAGCTGAGGGACGACCCGAAGATCATCGCCGCCGCTCGCACGGTACTGGACTGGGTGGAGCAACGGGCATCAATCACGACGCTAGCCGCACAGCAGATGATCTCGCGGCACCTTCCGGCGCTGCGCGGGCAAGCCCAGTTTGGCGTGGTGAGCTTAAGCCCGATGTCGCGCCGAGAGGCCGAGACGCTTCCGGAGCGGCACGAGCAACGGCAGATGTTGTCGGAACTTCTCGGCATTCTCGCCGCTCTTGATACGTCCGCTGATTCGCTGCATTGGTGCAACGACCGCGGCTTGGCGGCAGAGTTCACTTCCCTCATTTCGCGGCCGCTGCATCTCATACGGGTCCCGCAACACCCGCTCCTTCCGGATGAGCAGTTCCTGCTCGGCGGTCGTGTGCAGGGCCTCGCGATGCTAGTGGTTGGCGGTTCCGCTGACGACGAAGTGGAAGCGAATCACGAGCGTCTGACCGCGCCCGACGGCCGGGTGCTTTCGGTGACGACGGAGCTATCGGGCGCACGTCTGTACCTGATCGCGAACCCCGCGTCGGGCACATATCGGTTGGCGCCACCGGCCCAGGGACACGCGTCGGGCATGTGGCTCATCCAGACGAACCCGCTTTTTCGCTTGACCGGAAATCATGTCGCCAGCCTGCTCGATCCGGCACCCGCGATTCGCCTCGAAGCGTTCGACGCGCTCTCCACCATACCTCGGAGTCTCGGTGAGATTCTCGCGCGCCCGCCGGAGTTGTTGAACGGCTCACTTGTTCGGTTAGATTCAACGCCAGACGAACAAGCGGAACGGGACTGCGCGATTAGCCTGTCCGTGGATCGGCAGCGCTACGAGCTGCGCGGCGAGTTCGATCCGGAAGTACTCCGGCGCGTGGGACGTTATGAGTTCCGGGTCCGCCTCGATGATCTGCGGTTTGATGACCCGGGGGAACCACCGCTGACGCCGCAGGAACTGACCTGGGATCTTGCTGTTGAGCCGGCGCTGCGTGTGACGATCCTAAGTGTCGATGGCACTCCGGTACGGGAGATTGTATTTCCCCGGCAATGGGCACGCGTTCGCGTGGGAGGCAGTGATGCGCGGTAGGGTCATCCGGTGGCTCCTCCTAGGTGGAATCGTCGCCGTGGGTGGCTGCGCGGTCGGTACGCATTTCGCCTGGACGCTCTTTGAAGACCAACGTCCATGCCGTATCCTGATCGAGTCGGCGCTCGCGTATCCGGCCAAGCTACTGGTAACCGGTCGCTTCGAGGATCCCTCGGAGGGCCGACGCACCCTTCCGCGAATGCGGTTCGAGGGCCTTCAAGAGAACGGCGAATTGGAGGTTTATCCTGGGCAACGCGTCGAGTTATCGGTGTACGCAAGTCCAGTGCGGTGGACACCGGCCAGGCTGGCGGCCACGGGGAGACTATACGGGCAGGTGCAGATCGATAGCCCCGGCAGCGACCCCGCGATTCACGAGACCATTCCCGTGCGTATAAGTGTAGCGGGGCCGACAGCTACGTATTGGCCGGTTCTGCTTGTTATTTTCGTGTGGGCCGGGTTGTTCATACTCTGTTGGATCATCAGCTGGCTTCTCACGACTCCCGCGGGGCTGTTACGAAAGATGACTTATGTCCGAGAAGAGGACAACGGGGCTTTGCCGGAAGGGGACGCGCGGACCGAGCAGCACCTGGGATTAACGCTTGGGGAATACGACCTTTCCCGGTTTCGTTCGCGGCTTGCCTTCTGGCGGCGCGATTTGTTTTTCGTCAATTCTCGCTGGCCGCGTGCGAACTTGAAGATTGAAGACTTTGGAGCATTCTGTTTGCAATTCGAAGGACAAAACGCGACGCTTACGGCACTCGGCAGTACCATCGAGGTGTGCCGACGGGAAGGGTCGCTGTACAAGCGGAACAAGGTGGTACCGCTGCATGAGTTCCGGCAACATGAGCGCCGCCGTGCAAAAGCGCAGCACGGGCAAAACGAATCCGCGACATCGCCAAACGTGCGCTTGGGGGGGCTGAATGCAGATGCTCCGGCTGGACAGGACGAACTCGGCGCGCCAGGCGCGGATACCACTACGATGGCGATGGAGCGGAGATTTGATAGTTTTACGCTCTGTGGCGGTGATGCGATCATTGGCGAACGCACCGCGCTGCGCTTTTGTCCGCAAGACCCAATCACTATAACATTTGACGTTAACAATCAAGGAGAAACGTAATGGCACGTGTAGCAGCATTCGCCACACCGGAAGAGGACAAGAAGATCCAATCATGGCTGGCATCGGGCCCAGAAAAGATCGAGATGGCCCCTGACTTTCTGTCGCCTCATGTCTTCATCGGGATTGGCGGCACCGGCGCGGCGGCACTGAAGGCCTTAGTTCGGCGACTCTCGCGATTTTACCCGGAGGAGAGCGGGATTCCCAGTTACCTTCAGTTTGTCTTGCTGGATACAGACAAGATGGAGGTCGAACGACTCGGAAACGTCGCGATCCACCCCGTATCGATGATGGTCGAGCAGCCGGAAGTTGCCTGGCAGAACGGTAGGGAGATTCTCACGGCGTTGAGCATCCCGGACGCCATGAGTAAGGAATACATCACGACCGGGGCGCAGAAGCGGGTACGGGGCCGATTCGCTTTCGTTGTGAATGCAGCGCTGATTGACCAGGAGCTAGATAGAGCGATGGGCAACGCGACGGGGCATCCGGGCCTCAAAGACCCGTCGCGTGTCACAGTTCACGTCTTGTTTTCGGTCTGTGGCGGGACCGGATGCGGTACGTTTCTCGACACCGCGTTCCTCATCCTTGAGAAACGACGCGTATATCCCAACGTGCAACTGGTGGGCTACTGTGTTTATCCTGATGGCCGACTCCAGACGCCGGACGATGACACGTGGGCTAAATCTGGCGCAGCGCTGCGTGAACTTGAGTATTTTATGCAACTTGGCGCAGGCGGCTTTGTTGGCTGGGGTGACAAGCTGAAACAGGGAGATCGACTGACATACTCCAAAGCCGGAACCGTTGGACAGATAGACCGTCCGTTCCATATTTGCTACCTCTTCGGTGGCCGTGGTCCCTATGAGGGAGCGGTCGAGAAAGTAGAGGAATTTGGCGACGTGTTGGCCGAGGCCGCCATACGGCATTCATTCTGCGATGCAGGGCGCTCGCACCTCCCGAGGTTCCTCGATTTCGTGCAGAAAGGCGTGTTCGAGGCGGCCTGGTCTGGGAAACACACCAGTTTCAGTGCGATTGGCTACAGTCGCGTCCGATGGCCCGAGCGCCAGATTGAAGGCTACCTTACAATGAAGCTTGCCCGGGCAGTTTGCTTGTACCTCCTTCAAGGGAAGGACCGCAGCGAACTCAAGAGACTGGATGCCGAGGCGGATGCACTTAGTGGTGAATTCAGCAGCGCGGCGCCGGCGACGCGGTTTCTGCACAAGGAGGACCTGGAACTATTCAACATGGGCGTCGCGCGCCTGGACGATGCCTACAAGAGCAATGACTTTCAGAAGATCCGCATATGGTGCGAGGAACTTAAGAACGCCGAAGAGCGCTGCTGGAACAAATGTGAAAAGTCGCGTGCTGCTTCGCTCCTGGAACGTCGTCAGCAGGTGAAATTAAGGTTTGATTTCTACGCGCAGGACACTAGTATCGGGCTACACGACGATCGCGTGGTGTTCGAGCGCCTGCATCGCGGCTT
>JAGVEK010000088.1 GCA_020058315.1 Candidatus Zixiibacteriota bacterium | reverse complement strand
GCGGGACTCTCGCACGCCCACCACTATTTGCTCGGCCATCCCCGACAGCGGGTGCTGGTCGTGGCCACCGAGCTGTGCGGCCTGACGTTTTTGGCGAACGACACCTCCAAGGCGAACCTGGTCGCCACCGCGCTGTTCGGCGACGGCGCGGCCGCGGCGATCGTCGGCGGCGACGAGACCGAAGGTGCTGGGCTTGCCGTGCTCGGCACCCGCAGCCGGTTCTTCCCGGATTCGTTGGACGTCATGGGCTGGACGGTGCTGCAGGAAGGCCTGCAGGTGGTCTTCGCGCAGCGCATTCCCCAGATCGTGGAGGAGACCGCCGCCGAGGACTTCGGCACGTTCCTGGCGGATTGCGGACTGGATCTGAAGGTCGACCTGAAGATCGCCGACATCGAGGCCTTCCTGCTGCATCCGGGCGGCGCGAAGGTCCTGGAGGCCTACGAGAAGGCGTTGGCGCTGACGCCCGGACAGCTCGATCTGCCCCGCGGGGTGTTGCGCGACTATGGCAACATGTCGTCGGCGACGGTGCTGTTCGTGCTGGAGCGTTACCTCGACCAGCGTGGGACCGGCAACGGTGGCTACGGACTGATCTCGTCGCTGGGGCCGGGGTTCTGCTCGGAGTCGTTGCTGGTGGGGTTGTAGGAGAATGTCAGCGTCAGGGGTGACACGGTCTTTGATGCGAGGTCGGCGCCAGGTCAAGGTCTTGGGGGCGGATCCACCGGTTCAATCCCCGTCTTCCATTTCTCCCACTTCGACGGACGAGACCCGGAGCCAGTTACAAAATTCCTCGGCCTTCATATCACCTTTGGAAAGAGCCAGAACAGCCAGAACGGCATCGGGCTCCGAAGCTGTCAAACGGTAACCGTTCAACTCCAAAAAAACACCCGCAGCCGCAAATGCCGTTCGCTTGTTTCCATCAACGAATGGATGGTTGCTGGTCAAGGCGTGGGCATAGGTGGCAGCCAGAAAAATTACATCAGCTTGATCATAGTCGAAGTGGTTGAGGGGAGCCGCCAGCGCCGACTCCAGGAGCTTTTCATCCCGAAGACCTGATGCGCCACCATGCTCAGCCAACAGCCGGCCGTGGATGGCCAAGATGGCCACTTTCGAGAGCCAGAAGGGATGGCTCATTTGGCCAGTTCCCGAAGGGCATTCCGATACCGGCCCATGAAGCCTTCCGCCGTTTTCATGGTTTTCTCGAAGTCCGGGTCGTAGGGCACCAGCTGGTATCCCTCCGGAGTCTCGGTCAGGTAGATCGAATCGCCCTCCTTGACCCGGAGAGCCTTTGCTGCTTCTGCCGGAAGGGTCAGGCCCAGGGAATTCCCGACCCGTCTGATTGTGAGTTTAACCATGATGGGCCTCCTTGACTGGTTTTACATATGTTATAACATCTTGGGCAAGGTGTCAAGACTGCGGATGAAAACCCTGGCCAGAACACCACCTTCCCGGCCGGGCAGGATGGGGACCGGCCACCTTTTCGACCTGGGACGATGACCCCCGTCCTGTACGGCCCCGTCCCCAACCCCTTCAATCACACGACCACGGTGGCAGGAGCGTCGACAGACTGTCGAGGCGGCCAAGGGCCAGCACGGCTTGCTCAAGGGTCTTCTGGAGGTGGCCGCCCAAGACGAGCGGCGGGATGAGGGACAGTGGCGCCGGCACGAGCGCCCGCACCGCTTCTCCCCCTGCGGCCGAAACTTCATATCGCCCGGTCTCCCGGCGCGGCATGGCGGACCCACTTGTCCCGCGGAACGAAATATGGGCAATTGTTATTCAGACTTTCGGTTGAATTTTGAACAAGGCCGGTGGCCGGGGGCAAGGGGTAATTTTGGTGAGATTTTCAAAAAAGAAAGACCCTCTGGTGAGCATTGTTACTCCTGCCCGCCGCCCCCAGGCCTTAGACAAGTGTAGGTGTGGGGGTGGTGCGGTGGTAATCTTGCAGCAAAATTTCAATCTGCGGCTTTGGGCAGACAGGAGCCGAATTGTGTTCTCGCCATTCGGTGTGTTTGTGCTGTTCGGGAGAAAGTGTCGAAGAATGAAGGATTGGCCGTTTCTGCTGATTCTAATTTCGGGGGTTCTTGTCTTCGATGAGGTGCGGGGCTGTTATTGCGTGACGCCGACGCCGCAGGAAGCGTACAGAGGAAGCGAGGTCGTCTTCGTAGGCATGATCTTGGACACGCTGGAATCAAGAGAGCCAATTCCCAAGCGCTATGAAGATCATCCGCAAATTTTCAGGGATCTGGTCGATCACACTTTTCTCGTCAAAGCTTCTTGGAAGGGTGTGGATCGGGACACCATCATAGTCCGCACGGAGACATCATCCTCGTGCGGTTTCCAGTTTCACGCGAATACCGAATATCTCGTGTACGCCTCCACAGGGAGGGACGGTCTCCTTTGGAGCGGCATGTGCAGCCGAAGCCAAGACATTGAGGAGGCCCTTGCCGACCGGGTTTTGCTGGGGCCACCTCGCTATCACGATCCGAATTTCCAGATCGCGCCCCTGACCAGTGCCGAAGTCTTCGATTCTGCCGTGAACGGCGGCTGGAGAATTTCGCTTAATTCAATGGAATGCTTGGCATTGTGGGAAACCGAGAGGCCTGCAATCATGTCCAGGTTACGGGCTATGGATGCCAGTGACAGGCCTGAGTCGGTGCTGGTTGCGCTTGAAATCTATCAGCGTATGCAGGATCGGGCGGGCGCGGAACTCCCTGCGATTAAGAACCGGTTGCGCGACGACCGTCCCATAATCAGGGAGAAGGCCATGGGTACCATGGCCTGGGTTGCAGATCAAGACAGCCTGTTTCCCTACCTCATTGGCGGTCTCCGCGACTGCGATGCGTCCGTCCAAAAGGCGGCGGCCAATTGCTCCTGGCGTGCGATCGGGCACCTGTCTGAATCTCAGAACGATGTATTGCTCGAATCGCTGATCGAAATGGGCGTGCATAACAGGGCCTGGTATGAACCCTTCGCCGCGGTCGAAAGATTCGGGGCGACGGCTTGCGATTTCTTGCCTCGGCTGGAATCGGTGGCTGCAAATCATAACGACGAGCGAATTCGGCAAAAGGCAGGCGCCGCGGCATGGAGTATTCGGTACGCCTGCGAAAAAGAATAAGGCAAGACCTTTGCCTGCTTCCTCTTGAAATGGTTCAAGAATGTCGCTGGATCTCATTGACACCCACTGCCACCTCGACGTCCCGCCCCTGGGCGACGACGTGCCTGCCGTCCTTGCCCGCGCGGCTGCGGCCGGCGTCACCCGCCTGGTCGTCCCGGCCTACGACCTGGCCTCCT
>JAGVEK010000416.1 GCA_020058315.1 Candidatus Zixiibacteriota bacterium | reverse complement strand
TGGCGCCTCATCGGGAGTGGAATACCCGGACTCGACCGGCTCCGTGCAGGATAGCCGGAGAGCCTCGCGCCGTGGCGGAATGGTGCCACCGTATGTTGAAGGTGCGCCGCCAATAGACTACGGCGGAGGTGGATACCGTTATGACCAAGCCCCGTCCGGCGGTGGCGGATCAGGTGACCAGCCAGGTTCGGGCACGATCGAATCAGATGCTCCCTCAACGAGGTTGCGGGACAAGGCATCGGAGCAGCCGCCACCAGCCAACACGACCGGGACCGATGGATCCACGCCACGGCTGCGAGAGAAATCGGCCCCGCCGCCAGCCGACGCTGGAGGAACAGGCAAAGGGACTACGGAGACCCAGGTCAGCAAACCTCAGAAGGCTGCCGGGGACAGCAGCAGTGCGCGTCCTCTGGAAACCAAATCGAAAAAAAGTGGACGTCGCGGCCCGCCATGAAACCTCGTTGCATGAGGGTGGATCCAGGCGTGCCGCCGATGAAGGAGGCGGAGTCAGTGATCCATCGTGATCTCCCGACATCGTACCAATGGATTTGCTCTGCTCTGGGTACAGTTGTCTTGTGGTTCTCGGCAATCGTGGCAGTGGCACAGACGATCGATACGGTGCCCCGTGTGCCCTACTTCCAGGAGGCCATCCAATCTGATTTCTTCGGTGTCGATGCGCGTGCCATGGCGATGGGGAATACCGGGATTATCACGGGGAACGATGGATCGGCAGTCATCTGCAATCCGGCGAATCTCGCGCGCATCCGCCGGATCGAACTTCGCTTTGGTCTCTCGCACGCACGCGTAACCAACAATTCGCGGATCGTAACCGATGATCAGGTCTACAGCGGCGGACAGGCGCTAAGGAAGACGCGCATCAACGCCCTGTCGCTTGCCATTCCAGTGCCAACGTATCGCGGCTCCCTGGTCTTTGCATTCGGCTTGAATCGTGTGAACAGTTTCGACCGGGCAGTGGGATTACAGTATCCTCCTTCGCCCGGTTACACGTCGATCACGGCGCGAGAGGCAGAGAGCGGTGGACTTTGGAAATGGACCGCGTCGGGTGCTGTGGACGTGTCCCCGCGTCTCTCCGCCGGCATCTCTGGACATCTCCTGACCGGAAGGGATGAGTACGACTGGAGACAAGTCTTCCGCAGCAATGATCCGGCTCAGACATGGATCGATGACCAATCGATCACGATTGACTACGTGGGCGTCGCGGGAACGGCTGGTGCGACCTATGCAATCTCCCGTGAGCTGACCGCAGGGGTCGTAATCGAGACACCGACATATCTGGCCGCGGAAGAGTCCTACCCCGGCTACCCTGACTCAGGTGCGTCATACTCGATCACGAGGCCGTTCGCCTTCGGAGCGGGGATTTCCGGAGTGACCAGCCACCTGACAGTGACTGGTGATCTTCGCTACTCCGATTGGTCGCAGCTTGAGATCAGCTATGACAGTCCATCGCTCAGCAACATTTCCGATCAGCAGTTTATGGCGGAAAATCTGCGGGAAGCCATCAGTTGGCATTTCGGTGCCGAGTATCTGTTCCCCGCTCAGGGAGTGAATCTCCGCGCGGGTTACTTCCTGGATCCGCTGCCGATTGCACGCCATTACATTGAGTCCCAACGCCAGTACATGACGTTCGGTGCGGGCTTCCTGTTCGATCGGGTCATGGTCTTGGACCTGGCTTACGTGCACGGTGCGTACGAACTGCGTAACACCAACCCCGGAAAGTCCTTCGAGGAATACAAGATTCGTCGCGTGTTTCTAACCATCGGATACCGGATTTGAGGTGGGGGCAAAAAAGCCCTCTCCGCAGCCTCGGATGTTAGCGGCCCCCGGACGGTCGTCTGAACTTTAGCCTCGACAAGAATGTCGCAGCGCGGGCAGAGGAGATCGATTCGCTTTGGTTCATCCTCGTCGATCATTCGTTCCCTCCGCTGCTTCGGGCCATCGGCGTGCCTCCATGCCAGGTATCTGGCTACGCCTGCACCGGCGGCCGGGCTAACTGCGGACCTTCAGGACCACGAGTACCAACGAGTACGCCAACAGACCAGTCCAGAGACAGTAGAAAAGGTACACGGTTCGCCGAGCAACCGGCCGGGCGTGGACAAGGCGAGGGCCTCCTTCGCGCCGTTGAACGTCGCGAAAGACCATCCGGTCGCCGAAGGCCAAGGGCTCGATTTCTTTCAGTAGTGTATGCCAGCGATCCAGCCAGAATTCGCCTGCCCACATGCACCTGTGCCATAGAAGGGTCAGAATGAAGCCTGCCAAGCCGACAACTGCCAATGCGATCACTCTGTGCCACTCCGTAGACGGAGAGGGCGCTGGCAGGTTCGCGGCGAAGAACCCAAACAATGCTGTGCTCCCAACAAGAAAGAAGTTCGCGCGCCCCCAGTACATTGAGTTCTCGTACTGGAGATAGGACATCAGTGTCGAATACCGGTCAAGGTCGCTGCTTCCCACGGGTTCCTCACATTGTGAGTCGTGATGAGAGTGCAATCCATTCGGATGGTACCGCTTGTCGCACACGCGAGCAGTCACCCATGTCGCGGCATGACGATTCCAAATGACTTCCGAGCAACAAACGCGCGACGGATAATTGAGATGCGACGTGCCCGCGTGCCTCCGCGTCGGAACCTTCCATTGCCTCCAATGATCTCCGCTTCGTCAATTCGCGCTCTCTTGTGAAATAAGGGCCCCTCACGAGCGAAGATGGAAACCCAAGGGGAAACACGCAAGCAGAATCAAAGCGGCTTGACCGCGCTTCACCCAGTTGCTGAGGGGAAAGCATCAGGTCGTTCCACGTAGTTTGCGAGCGGGCAACCGCGAAGAACGCGCCTTTCCAAGCGTTTCGCGCTGAGGACAAGAAAACACCAGATGCCTTGCTCTCTCCGCGAGCCGGCGAGCGCAGCATAACAGGACGAGAGGAAATCGCAGGTTCGTACCACTCGGCACACGGGGAGGTCATACCGCTTTCCCGAGAGGGCCGGTCAGATTCCCATATCCTGCCAATGAGAAAGAACGCTACGGCAATACTCTCGCACTCTGGCGATGGCGCCGTCGCGATAGCGGCGCGCTTTGGCTGGATCGAACACCGGCGCGCCCTCACCCTCTTTGTAGGTGATCACCGGGCCAGGGGACGGGAACAGCGCAGCGGCGGGATTGACGTTGAACACCATCGAGTTCCTGTACAGCTCGGGATGAACCGTGCCGGGACGGATGGCCTGTATGTAGCCGGTCTCATCACAACCGGCATGACCGCCGGCCTGACCATACACGTCTTCGCAAACGGGGTAGGCCAGGGTCCACCAGTCGAGAACCATGATCTTGATCTTCGTTCTGGAGTGAACAGTCCACGCCGCCTGTTTCAGTGTCTGTGTGTTCCCGCCATGCCCGTTGATGATGATCAAGTGGCGAAAGCCCCAGTCGGCAATGCTGCAAAGGACGCTCTGACAATACGACAGCAGCGCGGGCTCGTCGACTGCGGCCGATCCGGGATATCCTGCCAGCCCGCGAACCTGTCCATAATGGATCGGCGGGCAGATCAGCGCTGGCAAGTCATCGGCAATCTGTGCGACCAGATCGATGGGAATGAAATTGTCGGTCCCGAGTGGCGCGACACCATGGGCCTCAACAGTTCCAACGGGGATGATTGCCGTGGAGAATTCCGCAGGGACACGTTTCTGGAATTCAATCCAATTGAGATCTTCCCAGTAAGTGGGCATTAAGCCTCCCTGGTGAATCAGCGGACCACTTTGGAATACCGATCGAGGAGACGCGGGTGCAGGAGCGCCCGCGTGGATGTTCAATCCCGGAAGCCATCACCGATCGGTCTGCCATCGATGAACTCGGCAAGAACGCTCTCCGTGCAAAGGGCGGTATCTTCATCGCCGACAGAGCGGCAGTGGTTGATTTCCCGGACGATGAATTCGAGATCCTCCTGATGACCAACGTCATAAGAAAGATCGATTTCCTGCCATGTGATACCGGCGCGACCCAAAGCCGCGGTTGAGTGCGAGTAGGACACGTCCGATCCCAGCGTCACCAGACCGATCGCCTTCCGGCAGTCGGCACGTAGGCCGATCAGATAGCAGCCGCCCTCGATTGTCGGACCAAGGATCAGAGGGTGATTCTTCAAATGCCTGAGCGCGTCATGCAGGCGCTCGGGGTCGAGAGTCGGATGGTATCCACCGACCAGAACGACCCGCTCATAGCCCATGTCGAGGCAGTGAGTGAGATTGCGGGCGGTGCGATCCTCCAGCGGAACGACCTGATGAGGGATGATTTCAGCGCGTTTGGCCAGCTCGCGGAAACGGCGGCGGCGGGGAAAGCGCTCCGCCAGGTGCTCGATGGCCTCCCTCGCCCAAACGACACGCGGCGGGGGCGCGACGGAGATCTTGATGTCGATCTGTTCAATCTCGGCCACCTGCCGCAGGGTGTCCTCGAAAAACGCCCGCTTCAGGCGCAGCATCTGGTCATCATCGAAAACACGGAGCACAGGAATCGGTTCATCGATGCCCGCAGGATTCCTGACTTGAATGATGATCGTTTCTTTGGATGCCACCTGCCAACCTCTCTGGGGCGAGTATAACAAACTACGCGACGCGGAACAAGCATCCGCGCGGTTTTTTTAGGAGGAACGGTACAGACCGATCCGCCGAATATGGGACACGACAGACGCCGGTGTCAGAAAATCGATTGATAACCCTGCGGCGACATTTTGCCTGATCAGTGAGGCGGAAATGTCGATGCGCGGCATCTGAATCACGGTCGCCCCTTCAGGGAGTTCATCGGGCACACATCCATCCCTGGCAACCACCGCCAGGCGAGCGAGGCGCAGGATCGTCCCGGCGTCTCTCCATCGCGGCAGATCCCTGACACTGTCGGATCCGAGAACCAGATGCAACTCGGCGCCCGGCCTCGAGTCCCGAACGGCACCGAGTGTATCGACCATGTACGAGATTTCACCGCGCTGACCTTCGATGTCGCTGGCGGAGAATTGCCCGGATTCCACCAGTGCCAGAGACAACATCTCGAACCGGTCGGCAAACGGTGCGACCGGCTCAGACGACTTCAGCGGTGATCGCGAGTTGGGGATAAGGATGAACTCGTCGGTGCGCAGTTGATCACGGGCGCAGGAAGCCAGGATCAGGTGTCCGATGTGAACCGGATCAAATGTGCCACCGAGTATGCCGATCCGCCGAGACATGGTTCACTGCGAGGTCTGACCAACGGTGGGTGTCTGGGCCTGATCGCGTGCAATCTTGGCCACACGCTTACGCGCCTTTGCCGCGCGTGAATGATCGGGGTACAGGTCAGTCAGTTTCTCGTACAGTTCGACGGCACTCTTCAGCGAGTCGGACTCCCTTTGCCCCTCGGCCATATAGAACAGAGCATCGGGCACCATGGGCGATTTTGGAAAGCGATCGATCATGTCCTGAAGATAGACGCGCGACGCGTGGTACCGGCCCATCTTGTAGTACAGTACTCCGGTTCGGTAATCCTTCATCGACAACCGACCCATGGCCATCGCCAGAAGCGAATCCGCAGCGGGAATAAACCTGGAGATCGGGTGGTTGTCCCGAAACTGTCGAAGTTCGTCGATGGCGGTGTTCGTTTGTTCCTGATCGAGCCCCGGGTTTCCCGGAGCAGCTTCCAGAAGACAGCGGCATCGCAGGAGGTCGGC
>JAGVEK010000492.1 GCA_020058315.1 Candidatus Zixiibacteriota bacterium | reverse complement strand
CGCTTCGCTGCCGGTCCTCGAACGCGCGGCGCGGAGGACGCGTCAGCTATGGTTGCTGGATCGCTCCCGGCATCTCTACCGTTGGGCGCTTCTGGCCGCCGCGAAGAGATGCGAACCGGAATACACCAGGGCGCTTCCGCCCCTGCCTCAGCGTTTCGATGAGCGATTTCGGGGCCTGCTGAAGCCGTTCGCGGAGGTTCTTCAGCTCCAGGGGATGTACAGTGAGGCAAAGCACATTTACCGGCGTCTGGCACAGGATGCTGCACGACGACGTCAAGCCACAGATCAAGGCGAAAGCCTGCTCGCGGTTGCACGCATCGAATGGCTTTCAGGCAGGTACCCGCAGGCCCTCCGGCAGACGTCGCGCGTACTTCGCGTGGCCAGTGGCGGATCGACCGGAGAATTGGCGGCGCAGGCGCACTTTCTGATCGGCGAGACGGCCCGGCGCACGGGTGGGATGAAGCGCGCTCAGACCGCACTGGAGCACGCGGTGAAATTGTTTGGCCGTATGGATGAATCTGGTCCGCTGGCTGACGCGCTGAACGCGCTGGGGTTGGTACACTGGAGCTGCGGCTGGCTCGACGCGGCAGAGCAGCATTTCCTCGACGCCCTGCGCGCATCGACGCGATCCTCCAGCCGGAAGGATCCGGTCAAGCACGGCCAAATAGCCAACAATCTGGGAATTCTTCTTGAAGAACGAGGACGACTCCATGCCGCGGAGCGGTATTACCGTAAGGCATTCGATGCCTTCGACCGTCTGGGTCATCGACGGAATCGCGCTTACAGCCTGGGGAACCTGGCCAACTTGTACCGCCATTCGGCAAGTTACGAGCGGGCTCGCTCCGCATATGATGAAGTCGAAATGGAGCTGTTCTCGATCGGGGAGCAACACGCCGCCGCTTACACTGTCGGAAACCGGGGCGATCTTGCGCGTGACTTTGGCGATTGGGCAAGCGCTGCCGATCTCTACCACCGTACCCTGCACTTCGCCAGCCATGTCAATGATGCTGAACTGATCGCCGAATCATACTGCCGTCTGGCAGATATCCAACTGGCGAAAAAGCGCTATGGGGAAGCGCTCGGCCTTCTTAAGAAAGCCAGCGCAACCGCAGAGAAGGCCCAGTCGCGTGAATTCGCCATACGCGTGCATCTGCTTCGGGCAGAAATCGACCTCGCGCGTGAGCACATCCCGGACGCCAAACAGGCGTTCGCGGCCGCGGAACTGGAAGCAGCCGACACGGGTCTGCTCTACTATCTGTTGTGGGCCAGGAGTGGGCTCGGTCATTGTCTGCTATTGAATGGCAAACTGAATGAAGCCCATCGGATTGCGCGTCGTTGCCTGGCTCAGGCTCGCCGTGCCGGATACCGATGGTGGGAGTTGCGCTACGCGGTTCTGGGCGCACAGGTTGAGCATCATGAGGGGACTTGGAGGCGCTGCGCCCTCAACGAAGGCAAAGGAATGCTGAAAACAGCGACAGCACTGAAAGAAGAGATCGAAGCGACCATCGGAGATCCGAGCATTCGAGCTACGTTCGCGGGACTCCCCCTCATCCGGACCCTCCAGGTGCTGGGTCATAGGAACGCGACCTCTGAACCCACCATTTTGACGGGATGATGCAACGGCATTCCATGTGATAGGCTTCGGACCGTCGAATCGTCTCTGTCAGTTGCAAGCCTGAAACCACATCTCGGTCATCCCGCCGACAGTGCGTCACGAGAGTGCTCGGGGGACTAGGTTCTTCTGCAGGACCACCCATCCGTATCCGAGACTCAGCGCTTGATCACGAATGGGCTGGCCGTGCGACAATCCGAGGCACCAGGCTGGGGGCTGGTCCATGCCTTTATGGGAATGTCCCAACTCTTATGCCCACTCCAAGCAGGGGAAAGGTGTTCAAGAGTTGAGCGGCGCGCCCCTGCCTCAGTTGCAATGTGTTGTCGTACAAGGCATTGAAAAGGTGGTGAAGGAACAGTCACGGTGGGCAGGGATGTTGCAGGAACCGAAGGACGTGAAGACGATCGAAACCGACGAGACTTATGAGAGACGAGCATTCCTACAGGAGATCCAAGCTATGAAACGTGTGCCGAAGTTCCTCACTTTCGCAGCAATCTTGGCCGGCGTTGCTGTCTCTGTGCTGCTCATGGCTGGCTGCAGCGACAACCCGCTGGCACCGGTAGTGTCGGGGAGCGGGTCCGACGCGATCCAGTTCGTAGAATCTCATTACGGGTCTGATCCCCTCGAAGCGCTGAAAGACTCGACCCAGACACCGGATGGGTCGCTGGCCAAGGGCGGAAACTGGTGCCTGGCCTCCGCATCCGACACCGCCTACGTCGGCGAGGCAGGCGGGACAATTTGCCTGAACTTCTGTGGCTCCAGCAGCGTCCTCAAGATCCCACCCAAAGCAGTCTGTTCCGACGACGACGATTGCGTCGTTATGATCACGGCACGCGCCACCCACTTCACCACCCCATACGGGCCCTTGTTCCTCTACGACTTTGGACCTGATGGCCTCACCTTCGCCAAGCCATGCGAGTTGGAGGTCAACGCGGGCTTTCCCCCGGGTAAAATTGTCAGTCTGTTCTGGTTGAATCCGGCCACTCACGCGTGGGAATTGCAGCAGCAGGTCAAGGTCCTGAATCATGGTGAGGTTAAGTTCACCGTCACTCACTTTTCGAAGTACGGGATCAGTTGACAGCGGCGTCAGGTCTCCGCATTGACTTTGTCCATCAACCACGGCCCCCGATCGACCGATCGGGGGTCGGCCTTTCCCCGCCGGGCAATCCCAAGAGTGTTCCATGACAATCGCACCAGAGCTCGCACGCGAGTCAAAGTGCGGGAACCCGCCGCGGCGGGCAGTCGATGCCAGGAGGGCAGCCGACGGCGCGTTCTGGCGGCAAAGCACCGAGATCCCTGTCCGTATCGGCATTCCTCCCTCCCACAAACGCTGGAGTGATGAGATGAGTTCGGCGGCGCTTCTCAGGTCAGCGAATCCTGGATGATCCGGCGCAGAAGCCGCGATTGAGAGCGGGAAAT